>NZ_JBRRBV010000008.1:0-188014 GCF_056756445.1 Stenotrophomonas sp. STEN225
CGCAAGTACGTCCCTGTAGGCTCGGTCGCGCCATCCATGGCGCTCACGCCCCCGCAACCGGACCCACCCCGCCTTCGACAGTTTTGCACGATCTGTCGGAAATGCTCTTGGGGTCAGATCCGTTTTCCGCAGGAGAACGGATCTGACCCCGGAATTTCATTCGATATCTGACAGAGGTGTCGACCAAGGTCGACACCTACCAACAGCCGCCGGAATCTGTCGAAGGCGGCGCACTGCGGGTGCAGGGCGCAGCCCTGCCTGACCCCCTCAGATGTCTGTAGGAGCCAGTCCGTACTGCTCGGCGAAGCGCTTGCTGAAACTGGCCGCGGAACGGTAGCCCGCGCGTGCGGCCACGGTCTTCAGCGGCAGGTCGGTGGTGTACAGCAACTGCATGGCGTGGGCCAGTCGTGCCTCGGTCAGCAGCTGGCGCAGGCTGGTGCGCTCGGCCGCAAGCCGACGACGCAGGGTGGCGCCGCTCAGTGCGAACTGCTCCTCCAGATCACGCGATTGCCAGTCGCGCGCAGGTTCAGCGGCGACGCGATCCCGTATCTGCTCACCCAGCGTCGGTGCAGTGGGCAGCAACAGGTTGCCGTGGCCTTGCCGGCACAGGGTCAGCACCATCGAGGCCAGGGCCAGCCGGGCGTCGCTGTAATGGCCATCCTGCAGCGATTGCCGCCAGCGGCGCAGCACGGCGCCATGTTCGGCCAGCGACAACCGCGCCATCGACGGACCGGCGCTGGGCAGTTCCTCGTTCCACAGTGTCCGCGCCGCGGCCAGCACTTCCGCACACAGCGGCACGATGGCGCTGAGGTAACGGCCGCTGCGCGGGTCTGGACGGTTGACCACGTCGATGCGGCAACGCTGGGTCAGCAGCAGTATGTCGCCGGGCGCGAACTCCAGCGTCTGGTGTGCGGTACGTACCTGCTTGCGTCCTTCCAGCAGGATCGCGAACTGCGGTTGCGGGATCTCCACCGAGCTGGCGCCATGCTCGCGCCGTGCGGTGACGCAGGCATAACCCTCGGCGCGATCACAACCGGCCAGCGAAGACATCTCGGCCAGCAGCGCCGTTGCGGCGGGCAGCATCGTGGTCATGTCACGTGGGCTCCCAGCAGCCGGCCGACGCCGGCGGCTGCAGCCATTGCCAGTGCGCCCCAGAACATGACGCGCAGGGCGCCGCGCAGGGCAGGCGCACCTCCGGCGCGGGCCGCCATCGCGCCGGTCACGCACAGGCCCAGCAGGGTGCTGGCAGTGGTCACCCCTGCCACGGAGTCGGCCGGTGCCAGCAGTGCGGTCAGCACCGGCAGGGCCGCCCCACAGGTGAAGGCTGCGGCGGAGGCCAGTGCGGCCTGCAGCGGCCGGGCGCGCAGGGTATCGGTGATGCCCAGTTCGTCGCGAGCGTGCGCACCGAGGGCATCATGGGCCGTGAGCTGTTCGGCCACCTGCCGCGCCAGCGCCGGGGCCAGGCCGCGATGGCGGTAGATGGCGGCCAGCTCTTCCAGCTCGCTGTGCGGATCGTCCTGCAGTTCGCGCTTCTCCATCGCCAGGTCGGCGCCTTCGGTGTCGGCCTGGGTCTGCACCGAGACGTACTCGCCGGCGGCCATCGACATCGCCCCTGCGACCGTGCCCGCCAGGCCGGTGGCCAGCAGGGTGCTGGCCGATGCGCCACTGGCGGCAACGCCGACCACCAGCCCTGCCACTGAAACGATGCCGTCGTTGGCGCCGAGCACGGCGGCGCGCAGCCAGCCGACGCGGTCGGCCCTGTGTCGTTCCGGATGGCGCGAATGACGGGTCATGCCTTGCAGTGTACGAGGGTCAAGAGGTCGTCGGTAGGATGCTGAAACCCGTCTCCGTCGCATGCTGCGACGGGGCGCCACGCTATAGTGCGCCCTTGCGATGGAAGGCTCCCAGCCCCACATCCCCCGTCACCGTACAGCGAGTCTTCCCCTTGTCGAGCCCCAGCCACGTCGCCGATACGCCCATTACCGACCGCTCGCAGCTGGTGGAGGTGATCGCCTCCGGCGAAAAGCCCCGCGTGCAGTGGCGCATCGGCACCGAGCACGAGAAGTTCGGCTTCCGCCTGGACGACCTGCGACCGCCGGCCTTTGAAGGCGAGCGTGGCATCGAGGCCCTGCTCAACGGCCTGGTCCGTTTCGGCTGGGAACCCGTGCAGGAAAACGGCAACACCATCGCCCTGCTGCGCGATGGCGCGTCGGTGACGCTGGAACCGGCCGGCCAGCTGGAACTGTCCGGCGCGGCGCTGGAGACCATCCACCAGACCTGCGTGGAGACCGGTACCCATCTGAACGAAGTGGCGCAGGTGGCCGGCGAGCTCCAGTTGGGCTTCCTGGGCATGGGCTTCCAGCCGAAGTGGGCGCGCGATGAGATGCCGTGGATGCCGAAGGGCCGCTACAGGATCATGCGCGCGTACATGCCCAAGGTCGGTTCGCTCGGCCTGGACATGATGACCCGTACCTGCACGGTGCAGGTCAACCTGGACTACGCCAGCGAAGCGGACATGGTGAAAAAGTTCCGTGTTTCGCTGGCACTGCAGCCGATCGCCACCGCGCTGTTCGCCGACTCGCCGTTCACCGAAGGCAAGCCGAACGGCTACCTGAGCTATCGATCGCACATCTGGACCGACACCGACGCCGACCGCACCGGCATGCTCGACTTCGTGTTCGAGGATGGCTTCGGCTATGAGCGTTACGTCGATTACCTGCTGGACGTGCCGATGTACTTCTCCTACCGCGATGGCATCTACCACGATGCCAGCGGGCAGAGCTTCCGCGATTTCATGCAGGGCCGGTTGCCGGTGCTGCCGGGCGAGTTGCCGACCCTGCGCGATTGGTCGGACCACACGACCACGGCGTTCCCGGAAGTGCGCCTGAAGAAGTATCTGGAGATGCGGGGCGCCGATGGCGGTCCGTGGAGCCGCCTGTGCGCCCTGCCGGCGTTCTGGGTCGGCCTGCTGTACGACGACACCGCGCTGGATGCGGCCTGGGATCTGGTGCGTGACTTCACCCTGGCCGAGCGCCATGTCCTGCGCGACGGCGTGCCGAAGCATGCGATGAACCTGCCGTTCCGCGATGGCACCGTGCGCGATCTGGCGCGCGAGGCGGTGAAGATTTCCGTTGAAGGCCTGAAGCGCCGCGCCGCGCGCAATGCCGATGGCCAGGACGAGAGCAAGTTCCTGGATGTGCTGCAGGAGATCGTCGAATCCGGCCTGACACCGGCCGAGCGCAAGCTGGCGCTGTTCCATGGTCGCTGGCACGGCAACGTGGACCCGGTGTTCCGGGAATTCGCGTACTGAATGCGGCCGCCGGGCATGGCCCGGCGGGTGTTGCGCGCAAAAAAACTCCGGCCTCCACGCCGGGGTTTTTCATTCCATCAGCCGGGCCGTCAGGCCTTGAGGCTGGCCATGTCGATCACGAAGCGATAGCGCACATCGTTCTTCGCCATGCGTTCCCACGCGTGGTTGACATCCTTGATGTCGATCACCTCAACATCGCTGACGATGTTGTGCTCGGCGCAGAAATCCATCATTTCCTGGGTCTCGGCCATGCCGCCGATGGCCGAGCCGGTGACGTGCTTGCGGCCGAAGATCACGCTGGCACCCATCAGGGGCGGGTCCAGCTCGGTGATGACGCCGACCAGACACATGGTGGCATCGCGCTTGAGCAGGCTCATGTACGGGTTGGTGTCATGGCTGACCGGCACGGTGTTGAGCAGGAAGTCGAAGCTGTTGGCGTGCGCCTTCATCTGCGCCGGATCGCGCGAGACCAGCACCTCGTCCGCGCCCAGGCGCTTGGCGTCGGCGCCCTTTTCCGGGGTGGTGGTGATCATCACTACGGTGGCGCCCATCGCCTTGGCAAACTTCACGCCCATGTGGCCCAGGCCACCCAGGCCGATCACGCCCACCTTCTGGCCGGGGCCGACCTTCCAATGGCGCAGCGGCGAGTAGGTGGTGATGCCGGCGCACAGCAGCGGCGCGGCGGCCTTCAGGTCCAGCGTCTCGGAGACCTTCACCACGAAGCGCTGCTCGACCACGATGTGGTCGGAGTAGCCGCCCATCGTCAGCTCACCGGTATTGCGGTCGCGGCTGTTGTAGGTATAGGTCGGGCCCTTTTCGCAGTACTGCTCAAGGTCGTGGTCGCAGGCATCGCAATGGCGACAGGAATCCACCATGCAGCCGACGCCGGCGATATCGCCGACGCTGAGGCGGGTGACGGCCGGACCGACTTCGACCACGCGGCCGATGATTTCGTGGCCGGGAACCATCGGGTACTCCGCGCCGCCCCAGTCGTCGCGGGCCTGGTGCAGGTCGGAGTGGCAGATGCCGCTGTACAGCACTTCGATGCGGACATCGTTGGCGCCGACGGCGCGGCGTTCGAAGGTGAAGGGCTCGAGCGGAGCGGTATTGGTACGCACCGCATAACCATGGGCGAGGGACATGGGGAATCCTTGGCGGGGTTTGTGGAAAGGCGTTTTACAATACGCCCCTCATACCCGCCCACAAAGCGGGGATATCGGCATGATTCATCAAGGCAGACTGCACAATCATGGCCACTGACAATCTCACCCACCTGGCCGCCTTCGCGGCGGTGGCCCGCCACCGCAGCTTCCGCCGGGCCGGCGCCGAGCTGGCCCTGTCGACCTCGGCGGTGAGCTATGCGATCCGGGCACTGGAAGAGCGGTTGGGGGTGGGCCTGTTCCATCGAACTACCCGCAGCGTGGCCCTGACCGAGGCCGGGCAGCGCCTGCTGGACCGGTTGCAGCCGGCGCTGGGCCAGGTGCACGAGGCGCTGGAGGAGATGAACCAGTTCAGGGACAGCCCGACGGGCCTGCTGCGCATCAACGCGGCCCGCGCGGCGGTACCGACCCAGCTCGGCCCACGCCTGACCCGCTTCCTGCGCGCGCACCCCGATGTGCGCCTGGAGCTGACCGAGAACGATGGGCTGGTGGACATCGTCGCCGAAGGCTTCGATGCCGGCGTGCGCCTGCATGAGTTCGTGCCCGAGGACATGGTGGCCGTGCCGCTGGGCCCGGCCCTGCACGGCATG
Source organism: Stenotrophomonas sp. STEN225 (assembly GCF_056756445.1). Taxonomy (NCBI): domain Bacteria; kingdom Pseudomonadati; phylum Pseudomonadota; class Gammaproteobacteria; order Lysobacterales; family Lysobacteraceae; genus Stenotrophomonas; species Stenotrophomonas sp. STEN225. The sequence continues at coordinate 5,061 of NZ_JBRRBV010000008.1, forward strand.
ATCGTGGCCTCGCCCGAGTATCTGCGCCAGCACCCGGCGCCGCAGCATCCCCGCGACCTGCTGCAGCACGAATGCATCCGCTTCCGCTTCGCCAGCGGTCACCTGTACAAGTGGCAGTTCGACCGCGATGGGCAGTCGCTGGAAATCGACGTGCGTGGGCGACTGACGCTGAGCGAGCAGACCACCATCATGCGCGCGGTGCTGGATGGCTTCGGCCTGGCCTATGTTCTCGAGGATGCCGCGCGCCCGCACATCGAGGCCGGGCGGATGGTGGCGGTACTGCAGGACTGGAGCGAACCGTTTCCCGGCTTCGTGCTGTATTACCCCAGGCAACGGCAGATGGCGTCGGCCTTGCGCGCATTCGTGGACATGCTGCGCGAATAGATCCATGCCTGCGCGGACGCTGCCTGTCGAGGTAAAGTGCGCGCCGATCCAATCACAGGGACGTTCATGCATACGCTTGCCGAGATCGAACTGGCCACCGGCCAGACCTTTCCTGCTCTCTACCACCGGCTCGATACGGAAGACCGGCTGAGCTGGGGGGCGACCCATCCGCAATGGGCGCAGGTGTGCCTTCCGGAGCTGCAACCGGTACCGCCGATTCTGTTGTATGCGCAGGATTACGAGCCGCTTGAGCGTGGCGAACTGCTCGAGGCCTGGCAGGAGCTGACTGCAGAGGATCACTACAACCCATTGCGCCAGGATCTGCAGCTGCTGCCGTTCGCCCGCACGGGGGCCGGTGACAGCTACTGCTTCTGGACCAATGCGCCGGGCTGCGACGAGCCGCCGGTGCTGCTGGTGTGGCACGACGATGATCGCGCTGACGTACTGGCCCGCAACCTTCAGGATTTCCTGTTCCGCAAGATGGTGGAGGCAGTGGCGGACTACGAGGCCCCCTACACGCTGTTGTCGCACGGTGACCTGGCCGACAATCTCCAGCGCTGGCTGGGCTCGCATCGCGCGTGGCTGCGGGACGACCAGGCCACTGCGCTGGAGGCCCTGTTTGCACGCAGCGCAGAGATCGAGCAGGGAGAGATCGATGAGGATCAGGCGCAGGCGCTGGTGCAGCAGCTGATCGGATTCGAGCGGCTGGACGAATCATTCGCCTACGTGCGCTGATGCTGGCGGCGGGCCCGGTGCATTCCGCCGATCAATCCAGCAAGGCGTCGTAGCCGGGGCCGGTGAACTGGATCAGGCAGAAGCCGTGTCCGAACGGATCCGCCAGCATTGCGATGCGCCCCCATGAACGCTCGCGTGGCGCCTGCTCGAGCGCCGCGCCTGCCGCCAACGCCTGGGCAAGGGCGGCGTCGAGGTCCTCCACGATCCAGTCGATGTGCAGCGCGGTCCAGTGACGTTCGTAATCCCGCACGTCACCGTCGACGGTAGCTGCGCTGCCCGCTTCGTTCTGCAGCAGATAGAGCGGTGTCGGGCCGCCCAGCAGTTCCAGCACCTCCGGGCCGAGACGGCGCCCGGCATGGAGGCCGAAGGCGCGTGTGTAGAACGCCTCGGCGGCCGCGAGGTCCGGAACGTCCAGATTGATGATGAAGGGGATCATGGCCCGGGTCCTGCGTTGTGCCAGGCACCATGCGCCGATGATTCCCGTCGATCAAGAGGGTGCGCGGTTTGAGGCAGCGCGTCGCGGAAAGGCGCCGGCGATCGTTCTAGACTCGAGCGATCGAACCTGCATGGGAGTGGCTCTGATGGGACTGCGCGAATGGGGGAGGGGGGCCGCACTGGCCGTGCTGCTCGCAGCCACTGGCGTCGGCATCGCGGATGCGCGTGACAGCCAGGCACCGGTGATGTCCGGCAATCCGATCCTGCCGGGCTGGTACGCGGACCCGGAGGCGGCCGTATTCGGCAGCACCTACTGGATCTTCCCCACGCGCTCGCGGCCCTATGCAGAACAGGTTGCCTTCGATGCCTTTTCGTCGCCCGACCTGGTGCACTGGCGCCGGCACGACAGCGTGCTGTCCATCGAGAACATTCCCTGGGCCAGGCAGGCGTTGTGGGCACCCTCGGTGGTGGCCAACGACGGGCGCTACTTCTTCTTCTTCTCCGCCAATGACATCCAGAACGACGGCGAGACCGGTGGCATCGGCGTGGCCGTGGCCGACCAGCCCGAAGGGCCTTACCGCGATCTGCTCGGCAAGCCACTGGTGGGCGCGTTCCACAATGGCGCGCAGCCGATCGACCAGTATGTGTTCAAGGATGACGATGGTGCCTGGTACATGATCTATGGCGGCTGGAAGCACGCCAACATCGTGCGCCTGAAGGCGGATTTCAGCGGCCTGCTGCCCTGGGACGACGGCACGCTGTTCAAGGAGATCACGCCGGCGCCGGAGTACGTGGAAGGTCCGCTGATGTTCAAGCGGGGCGGTCGCTACTACTTCATGTGGTCCGAAGGCGGCTGGGGCGAGCCGGACTACTCGGTGGCCTATGCGATCGCCGACGCGCCGACCGGGCCGTTCACACGCATCGGCCGGGTCCTGCAGCAGGACCCGGCCATCGCGACCAGCGCCGGGCACCACTCCCTGATCCACGCGCCCGGCGATGACACGTGGTACATCGTCTACCACCGCCGGCCGCTCGACCAGACCGACCGCAATGCCCGCGTCACCGCGATCGATCGCCTGTACTTCGACGCGCAGGGCCGCATCCTGCCGGTGAAGATGACGCACGAGGGCGTACCCGCGCACCGCCTGCGCTGAGGCGCAGGATGTACCTTTCCGCCACCTGTGTATACTATCCCCCAGTATAGTTCCTGAGTCACCCTGCCATGCCGCACTCTCCCGAAGAGAAGAAGAAGGTCCTGGCCCGCGTGCGCCGCATCCGCGGCCAGTGCGATGCACTGGACCGTGCGCTGGAAGCCGGCGCCGACTGCGGGCCCGTGCTGCAGCAGATCGCCGCCATCCGCGGGGCGGTCAACGGGCTGATGTCCGAGGTGATGGAAGCCCACCTGCGCGAAGAGTTCGGACAACCCGCAGCGTCCGATGAACAGCGCGCCGAGCGCGTGCGCGAGATGAGCGGGCTGATCCGCTCGTACCTGAAATAAGCAACGGCGCAGCATAGCGTCGTCCATCTGTTACTGCCTGTCTTTGGAGAATCCCACCATGAAATCCCGTGCCGCCGTCGCCTTTGCTCCCGGCCAGCCGCTGCAGATCGTCGAGATCGACGTCGCCCCGCCGAAGGCCGGCGAAGTGCTGGTCAAGATCACCCACACCGGCGTCTGCCACACCGATGCGTTCACCCTGTCAGGGGATGATCCGGAAGGTCTGTTCCCGGTGGTGCTGGGCCATGAAGGTGCCGGCATCGTGGTGGAAGTAGGCGAGGGCGTGACCAGCGTCAAGCCGGGTGACCACGTGATTCCGCTGTACACCGCCGAGTGCGGCGAATGCCTGTTCTGCAAGAGTGGCAAGACCAACCTGTGCGTGTCGGTACGCGCGACCCAGGGCAAGGGCGTGATGCCCGATGGCACCAGCCGCTTCAGCTACAACGGCGAGCCGATCTATCACTACATGGGCTGCTCGACGTTCAGCGAGTACACAGTGGTGGCCGAAGTCTCGCTGGCGAAGATCAATCCGCAGGCGAACCCGGAACATGTCTGCCTGCTCGGCTGCGGTGTCACTACCGGCATCGGTGCGGTGCACAACACGGCCAAGGTGCAGGAAGGCGACAGCGTGGCAGTGTTCGGCCTCGGCGGCATCGGCCTGGCCGTGATCCAGGGCGCGCGCCAGGCCAAGGCCGGCCGCATCATCGCGGTGGATACCAATCCGTCCAAGTTCGAGCTGGCGCGTGAGTTCGGTGCGACCGACTGCATCAATCCGAAGGACTTCGACAAGCCGATCCAGCAGGTCATTGTTGAAATGACCACCTGGGGCGTGGACCACAGCTTCGAGTGCATCGGCAACGTCAACGTGATGCGCGCGGCGCTGGAATGCGCGCACCGTGGCTGGGGCCAGAGCGTGGTGATCGGCGTGGCCGGCGCCGGCCAGGAAATCTCCACCCGTCCCTTCCAGCTGGTCACCGGCCGCAAGTGGATGGGCACGGCCTTCGGTGGCGTCAAGGGTCGCAGCCAGCTGCCGGGCATGGTGGAGGACGCGATGAAGGGCGACATCGAACTGGCGCCGTTCGTCACCCACACCATGGATCTGGACGGGATCAACGATGCCTTCGATCTGATGCACGAAGGCAAGTCGATCCGTTCGGTCGTGCACTACTGAGCCATCCCGGGTGGCAGGCCGTCAGGGCTGCCACCCTTCTGGAGAGACACCATGGAACGCATCGAACATCGTGCCTGCTTCGGCGGTTGGCAGGACGTGTACCGTCATCCCTCGTCCACGCTGGGCTGCGACATGCAGTTCGCCGTTTACCTGCCGCCGCAGGCGGAAACGCAGGCGCTGCCGGTGCTGTACTGGCTGAGCGGACTGACCTGCACCGAACAGAACGTCATCACCAAGGCGGGCGCGCAGCGCTATGCGGCCGAACATGGCGTGATTCTGGTCGCGCCCGACACCAGCCCGCGTGGCGACGATGTCGCCGACGCGGAGGGCTACGATCTGGGCAAGGGTGCCGGCTTCTACCTCAACGCCACCCGCGAGCCGTGGTCCAAGCACTACCGCATGCATGACTATGTGGCGCAGGAACTGCCGGCGCTGATCGAGGCGAACTTCGTGGTGACCGGGGCACGCGCGATCAGTGGTCACTCGATGGGAGGTCACGGTGCACTGGTGGTCGCGCTGCGCAATCCGGGGCGTTACCGCAGCGTGTCGGCATTTTCGCCGATTGTTGCCCCCAGCCAGGTGCCCTGGGGACAGAAGGCGTTCCAGGCCTATCTGGGCGACAACCGCGCCGACTGGGCCGCGTGGGATGCCTGCGAACTGATCGCTGCGGCCAGCGAACGCTTGCCGCTGCTGGTGGACCAGGGCGGGGCCGATGAGTTCCTGCAGAGCCAGCTGCAGCCGCAGCGCCTGCAGCAGGCCTGCGACGCCGTCGGCCATCCGCTGACCCTGCGCCTGCAGGATGGCTACGACCACAGCTATTACTTCATCGCCAGCTTCATCGGCGAGCACATCGCTCACCACGCCCGCGCGCTGCACGGCTGAATAGCCCGCGTGACAGCTGCGGTCCCGGGGACGCAACCGCGCATGCCCCGGCGCGACGGAACGCCTGCGTCGATGTAGCGCCGCGCCATGCCCGGCGCAGGGGCAGGGGAAGCAGGTGTGGCGTGGATCACGCCTCCATGGCGGCCTGTCGCGCTATCGTGCGTGCAGACAGGCTTGCGCAGTGGGGGATGCATGCCGGTAGTGCTGGCGCTGCTGTACGTGTTCGGCCATGGCCTGGTCGTGGCCCTGTGGCCGGGGCCGGCAGGCCTGGGTTCGTTCGTGTTCCTCACCGGCGCTCCGCTGCTGGCCGCCGCCGCATGCCTGTGGCGCGCGCGTGCGGATCGCGCCGCGCTGGGCTGGCGTGCCATCGCGCTGGCACTGCTGCTGTGGGCGGGGGGCATGGGCATCAACATGCTCGATGCACTCAGTGCCGACCGCCCCGACATCACCCCGGGCGCCAGCCTGCTGCTGTACGTGCTGTATGGCGTGCCGCTGGTGTTCATCCTGGCCCGCTCGCGGCGGGAGCGCTGGGCCATCAGCGTGATCGACGGAATCATGGCGGCCCTGCTGGGCGTGCTGTTCTTCGTGCATACCCAGTCATTTGCCGACCATGTCGGCATCGACGACCAGGCGCTGGCCAACATGCAGCGCATGTTCGATATCCAGAACCTGTGCATCGCTGTCTTTGCCATCGTGCGCTGGGTGTCCTGTGATGTCCCGGAGCGACGCAGCGTGTTCCGCGCGCTGGCGCTGTACGCGCTGGCCTATCTGCTGGTGGCCTACTACATCAACCACTTCACCTCCGAACAGTCTTTCGGCGCCTACAACGATCTGCTGATCGACGTGCCGTTCCTGTTGCTCGCGCTGCTGGCACTGCGGCGGTCGCCAGCTACCGGATTCGTGCTGCAGCCGCGGCTGGCCCGGCTGGTGCAGGCCGGCGGCCCGATCATCCTGCCGCTGCTGTTGCTGGTGGTGGGCACCCTGGTGGTGGACCATGCCAGGCCCCTGGCATTGGCTGGATTCGTTCTGGCCACGTTGGGCTTCAGCCTGCGCAGTGCGCTTCTGCAGATCGATCTGCTGGAACGGCAGGCCGGGCTCGACCAGCTCGCGCGCCAGGATGGCCTGACCGGCGTAGCCAACCGCCGCCAGTTCGATGCCGAACTGCAGGCCGAATGGAACCGGGCGCGGCGGAGCGGCAGCGAACTGGCGCTGCTGCTGGTCGATATCGATCATTTCAAGGCGTTCAACGATGCCCATGGTCATCCCGCCGGCGACCGTTGCCTGCAGGCCGTGGCGGCGCTGCTGCAGCACAGCGCCGGGCGTGCGGGCGACAGCGTGGCGCGCTACGGCGGTGAGGAATTCGCGGTGATCGTGCCCGGCACGCCGTTGGACGGCGTACAGGCCTTGGCCGAGCGACTGCGACGCGCGGTGGAAGCGCTGCAGTTGCCGGAAGGGCGGGTCAGCATCAGCGTCGGCATCGCGTTCCTGCATCCGCCGGCAACAGCCGATGCCGGACAGCTGCTCGCCGATGCGGATGCGGCGTTGTATGCGGCCAAACGCGCGGGACGCAATCGCGTGGCCATGCAGGGGGCAGCACCGGCTGGCGCAGACCGCCGCTAGCCCCCGCCCCCGCGCATTCGCCAAGGGAGCGCGGTTGCGCCGCCGGTGGCTGTCGCCCGCGGACGCGCCTTCGTCGGCTGTACCGGCACTCCGTCGCACCGCGCTGGCGATCGCGCGGGAGCCGGTCCACCGTCAGCCCCAGTGTGGAGAGGAGCAGACATGCACAGAACCCTGGTGTCGCTGGCCGCGTGGAGCGCGATGGCCTTCAGTGCGCAGGCGGTCGCGGCCACGGCGGCGTCGCCTTGCGCCGCTGCGAGCTATCGGATGGCCGATGGCAGTACGCTGGACATCGGCCCGGGTGCGGGCGATCAGCTGCGCTGGCGCACGCCAGATGGTCGCAGCGGCGCACTGCAGCGCACCGCGGGCGATGCCTGGACCAGTACCCGCGGCTGGACCGGGCAGCCGGACGGGCACCGGATGGTGCTCACGGACTGTGGGAAGCGCGGCATCAGCGTCGATGGAATGAAGGGCGAGCGCATTCCGCTGCGGCAGATCGACACCCGTTTCAGCGGTGCCGGCGCAACGCTGCAGGGGCGGCTGACGCTGCCTCCGGGCGATGCGCCGGTTCCACTGGTGGTGCTGGTGCATGGTGCGGAGAACAGCTCCGCGCTGGAGCGCTACTCGCTGCAGCGCGAGTTCGCCAGTGCCGGCATCGCCGTGTTCGCGTACGACAAGCGGGGCACGGGACGCTCTGGCGGGCGGTACACGCAGAACTACCTGACCCTGGCCAATGATCTGATCCTGGCCACGCGCGAAGCACGCCGGTTGGCGGGGGCACGTGCGCAGCGGGTCGGCTACCAGGCCGGCAGCCAGGGTGGCTGGGTGGCGCCGCTGGCGGCACGCATCGAGCCTGTGGATTTCATCGTGATCAGCTTCGGCCTGGCGGTCTCGCCGCTGGAGGAAGACCGCGAGGCGATCGCTTTCGACATGCAGCGGGCCGGCCAGGACGCAGAAGCCACTGCGCAGGCGATGCAGATCGCCGATGCGGTGGCGACCATCGTCGAAAGCGGATTCACCGAGGGATTCGATGTACTGGCGGAGGTGAAGCAGCGTTACCAGCATGCGCCCTGGTTCCCTGCGGTACGCGGGAACATTGCCGGGTATCTGTTGTCGACTCCGGAGGTCACTGCGCGCGAGCAGGGGCCGCGGCTGCTGGACGGGGTGCCGGCCCATTACGACCCTTTACCGGTGCTCACGCATCTGCAGGTGCCGCAGTTGTGGATCTTTGGCGGGCAGGACCGCGATGCGCCGCCGGGGGAGACGCTCAGGCGTCTTGCGGTTCTGCAGGGCCAGGGACGGCCGATCTACACGGCCGTGTATGCAGACGCCGATCATGGCATGTACGAGTTCGAGCTGGATGCGGCCGGGGAACGTGTATCGACACGGCAGCCGGCCGGGTACTTCCAGCTGATGACGGACTTCATCCGTGGCGATGCGCTGCGGGCCGAATACGGCCAGGCCCGCCCCACGTCCGCGCGATGAGGGCTTCGACGGGCGAAGCCCAGCAGAAGCCAGCGCGTTCGCCGCTCAACGCACGTCGCGCAGTTCCCAGTGATGGCCGGCCAGCAGACGCAGGCGCTGCTTGAACACATCGCTGTCGATGCGGGTGGTGGCCACCAGGTTGATGCGCAGGTCCTTCTGCTCACCGGTTACGGTGGCGTCCGGGTCGGTCACGCCCCACTGCGGCTCCACTGCATCCGGATCGGGTTGCTTGGCTCTCCAGCGCTCGAACAGCGCGCCGCTGCGCAGGGCGTCCTGCAGTTCTTCGGCAAAGCCGGCGGCGCCCTGCGAATGGAAGGACAGGTCGGGGTCGTTGCCGCGGGCCTTGGACGGGTCGGGAAGGCTGATGTGGTACTGCGCAGGCATGGTGATCTCCTTGAAGTGCGGCAAGGCTGGCATAGACGCGGTGCAATGCTTGTGTACATCCGGCGCACCTGCATGCAGGCGTCGCCCGCCCTCATTCGAACCGATGCGGTCCATCGGCAAAGCCCACGGTAACGGCGCCCTTGCCGACGTTGACCATGCCGGTCAGGCTCATCACCGATTCGTACACGGTGACGCCGTGGGTGGCGCAGACGTCCGTCAGCTGCGCATAGCCGGGCAGGGCGCGCAGCTCCTCCAGCTCACCGCCATAGCTGACGCAGACTGTCGGTGTCATCAGTCCACTACGCACGCGCTGGCCAACCACGGCGAAGAGCTTCTGCACGGCATTGTCGAAGCCCTTGATCTTGGCTACCGGGCCGGTCTCACCGCGGTAGCCGTGCAGCACCGGCTTGATGTCCAGTGCGCTGCCCAGCGCGGCACTGAGCAGGCCGACACTGCGGTCGCCCTTGTGCCGCGCGCGGGCCCGCATGTAATACAGGTCACGGGTGACCATGTAGCCATGCACGTTGCCGGCCAGTTCCTCCAGCCGCTCGCGGATCTGCTGCACGCTGGCGTTGCTGTCGCGCAGGCGAACCGCTTCCACCGCCGTCACCGCCTGCGCGGCGAACAGGTTCTGGGTGTCGAGCACGCGCAGTGCGAAGGGCGAGTTGTAGCCCGCGGCCTGCCGCACCGGCTTGTAGTCGTTGAGGATGGCGAAGCTGGCCTGCAGGGCGTTGTCGTGGATCGGGCTGCGGGTCTTGGTGATGGTCATGCAGAAGACGTGGTCGTAGTCGATCACCAGCTGCTGCAGGAACAGGTCACGGATCTGGTTGACGCTGAAGGGGATGGTCTCCGCCTCGGCACCATGTTCGGCCACGTGTGCGTGCAGGAAGCTGAGCGTGGCCTGTTCGTCGCGGTGGTCGGCGAGTACGGCTTCGCCGATCCGTACGGTGATCGGGAGCAGCACGATGTTGTGTTCGGCAATGAACGCCTGCGGCAGGTCGCAGGCCGAGTCGACGACGATTCCGATGCGCATCCGCGGCTCCCCCTCCAGGGCGGTTGTTGGTTCGGAAGTGTGAAAAATATCTCAAAACGGGAGCCCGCGCGCGAGGGAAGCGCAGGCGCCCTGTTCAGCGTCTGCGCTGTACCGCGATCGGCAGGGCCTCCACCCGCTGCCATTCCGGCTGCCTCAGCAGGTCCGGATCGGCCAGCACAGCGGCCATCAGCGGGTGCGCGTCATTGCCCCAGAACAGCTCGTCGCCGATGGCCAAGGTCGGTACGCCGAACACGCCGGCCGCGAGCGCAGCCTCGGTGTTGCGCCGCAGCTGCTCCTTGACCTCTGCGGTTGCCGTGGCGGCCGCCACATCCGCGATGCCCAGCCGCGCGCCGGGTTCGCGCAGCGCCTCGGCGCTGTCGGCGGCGTTGCCCTCGCGCCAGATCCAGTCGAACAGCACGTCCACGGCCTGCGCGCCGCCGCCTGCGGCCAGGCACAGCCGCAGAGCGGCCAGCGGGTTGAACGGGTGGGCAGGCGGGAAGCGCAGCGTCACGCCTTCCGCCTGCGCGTTCCAGAGCAACTGGCGGTAGATGAAGCGCCGCTTGGCCGGGATCTCGGCCGGGCCGAGATTGCCAAGCTGCTGCAGCACCGCCCCGAAGGCGATCGGCACCGGCTGTACCTGTGCGAACTGGGGCAGTTGCTTGACCTTCTGCCAATGCAGGTAGGAGTAGGGCGAGACGAAATCGAAGTACCAGTGCAGCGGGGCCATGGGGCTTTCCTCGTCGGTCAGGGCTGCGCGTTGCGCTGCAGATAGCGGTCGCGCAGGTCGGTCTGGCGCGAGCGCATCGGCATCGGCCGCCCTCCCATCCAGACCTGTTCGGCATAGTGCGCCACATCCAGCGGGTCGCCTTCCCACAGCACCAGGTCGGCGCGCTTGCCGGGCTCGATGCTGCCGATCTGGTCGGCCACCCCGAACGCCTGTGCGGGAACCCGGGTCAGGCCTGCCAGCCCGTCGGCCCAGGGCAGGCCATGGGCTACCGCATTGCCTGCGAGCTGGCGGATCTTGCGTGCGTTGTGCGAGGCATCGCCACGTTGCACGAAGCTGACGGGCACGCCCGCACGCTGCAGTCGTGCCGCGTTTTCCAGGGTGGCGCCGATCTGGTCGAAGCTGGCCGGCAGGTTGGCCAGCACGTCGACGAACACCGGCACGCCGGCCGCAGCCAGCTCCGGCGCCAGCTGCCAGGCTTCGCTGGCTCCAGACAGGGCGATCTTCACCTTTTCGCGTGCAGCCCAGCGCAGCAGCTGGCGGATATCGGCAGCGCGATCGATTTCAACCACGATGCGGCCCTGGCCGGCCAGATAGCGCGACAGTGTGCGGCGACCGGCCGGTGTCAGCACGGCGTGCGGTGAATCGGCGGCGACCTGGCCGCGCGCTTCATCCACCATCTGCTGCAGCAGCATCCACTGTGCTGCACGCGAATGACCGGTCAGTTCCGACGCTGCGGCGCCCAGCCGCAGGAACAGCGCACGTGGACCCAGCGGGTCGGCGCTGCCATCGAGCCGCATCACCCCGCCCTGGCCCGCCACGAAGCCACCGCCGGTGACGGCGCCCAGCGCGGTGAAGCCGATGCCCTCCAGTCGCGCCACCGGAATGAGCACCGACGCGGGGTTGTAGGCCAGGGTCACGTCGAACTCCGGACGCAGCGGTTGCTCGCCGATCTTCAGGCTGCTGTCGACCGTACTCGCTTCTCCCGAGACTTCCTCGATGCCGATCTCGGCGATGCCACCGAACAGCGCGGGCGTGAGCGGGCGGCCATCGGCTTCAACCACGGTCGTGCCGGCCGGTGCGGCCAGGCCCGTACCCACGGCACGGATGATGCCGCCCTGCACCAGCACATCGGCGTGCTGCAGGCTGCCGCGTGCGCCGGCGGTGTGAACCGTCGCGCCGCGCACCAGCAGATCCTGTGCCGATGCCGTGCCGGTGATGGCTGCCAGCACCATGATCGCAGCGCCGAGCCATGCCCGGTTGCGGCTGGAAGACCTTGCCATCTGCATGGAACCGGCCATCAGTGCACCTCCTGCCCGAGCTGGAAGTCCGACTGCGGCGTTGCCGGCAACGCACTGCGGTCGTACAGGCGGCGGCCATCGACATAGACCTGCTCGGCCAATGCGTAGGAGCTGAAGGGATTGCCGTTCCACACCACCACGTCGGCCATCTTGCCGGGCTCCAGCGTGCCGGTCTGGCTCTCGATGCCCAGCGCCTTGGCGGCATTGGCGGTCATCCAGGTGATCGCATGTTCAGGAGTGATCGGGGCCATGCGTGCGCGGCGCGCGGCGGCCATGACCTTGGCGGCTTCCTGGTTCAGGCGCTGGATGCCTTCGGGCGAATCGGAATGGACGATGGCGCAGCTGTTCTTCGCCCGGTCCACCAGCGCGATGTTCTCGGGGATGCCATCGAAGGCTTCCATCTTGAAGCCCCACCAGTCGGCCCACAGTGCACCGCAGACGCCGTCCGCCGCCAGCCGGTCGGCCAGCTTGTAGGCCTCCACGCCGTGGTGGAACGCTGCCACCTTGAAACCGAATTCCTTGGCCAGGTCGAGCATGGTGGCCATTTCATCGGCGCGGTAGCAGTGGATGTGCACGCGGATGTCGCCCTGGATCGCGCCGGCCAGGGTGTCCAGCTTGAGATCGCGCTTGCCACCGGCATCGCCCGCGCTGTCACCTTTGTCGCTGCCGAACCAGCGCTTGCGCTTGGCTGCCTTGGGCGTGTTCTTGGTGATGTAGTCGGCGGCATCGATGAAGGCTGCGCGGTAGCCGGCGACGTTGCCCATCCGCGTAGCAGGCGTCACACCCTTGCCTTCGCCATAGACGCGTTTGGGGTTCTCGCCGCAGGCCATCTTCAGGCCCCACGGCGCGCCGGGAAACTTCATCGCCTGGTAGGTGATGGCCGGAACATTCTTCAGTGTCACGCCGCGGCCACCGACCAGGTTGGCCGAGCCGGGCAGCACCTGCATGCTGGTCACGCCGCCGGCCAGGGCGGCAGCGAAGCCGGGATCCTGCGGCCACACCGAATGCTCTGCCCAGACATTGGCCGTGACCGGTGCGGTCATCTCGTTGCCATCGCTGTGCGCGCCGACCCCCGGGCTGGGATATACACCCAGGTGCGAGTGCACGTCGATCAGCCCGGGGGTGACCCACTTGCCCTGCGCGTCGATGCGGGTGACATCGGCCTCGGCCTGCAGCTGCTGGCCGACAGCAACGATGCGGCCCTCACGCAGCAGCACGTCGGCATTGTCCAGGCGCTGGCCGGTGCCGGTCAGCACCGTTGCGTTGTGGATCAGCACCGGCGCATCGGGCTGCGCCCGATAGGTGCTGGGGTAAGGATCGGCCATGAAGCGCGAGGCGCCCAGTGCTGGCGCGGCGGCCAGCGTAACCAGCGCCAGCCCCAGCCCGGCGCGCAACAACGTCGACGTCATGCAGATCCCCTCGGCTACGTAAGCAACCGCTGACGCTAGCCGGGCAGCGGTGGGCTTGCCAAGTGACCTTCTTCACAGGGTGCGACCGCGTGCCTCGACGGCGTCGCCCCACTGGCCGAAAATAGGCGGTCCCCGCCGTTCCGGACCGAGCATGAAGAGCAAGCAGGAAATCGTCGACAACTGGCTGCCGCGCTATACCGGCGTGCCCCTGGACCAGTTCGGCCCGCACGTCCTGCTGACCAACTTCGGCGGCTACCTGCACACCTTCTCCGAACTGACCGGTGCGCCCATCGTCGGCCTGGACCGGCCTATGGCCAGCGCCACCAGCGATGGCATCACGATGATCAACTTCGGCATGGGCAGCCCCAATGCCGCGATCATCATGGACCTGCTGTCGGCGGTGATGCCCAAGGCGGTATTGTTCCTGGGCAAGTGCGGGGGCCTGAAGCGCAAGAACCAGCTGGGCGACCTGGTGCTGCCGATCGCCGCGATCCGTGGTGAAGGCACTTCGGGCGACTATCTGCCACCGGAAGTACCGGCACTGCCGGCCTTCGCCCTGCAGCGCGCGGTCTCGACCATGATCCGCGATCTGGGGTACGACTACTGGACCGGTACCGTCTACACCACCAACCGGCGGGTCTGGGAACACGACGAGGCATTCAAGGAACGGCTGCGCGCGATGCGCTGCATGGCCATCGACATGGAAACGGCCACGGTGTTCGCCGCCGGCTTCGCCAACCACATCCCCAGCGGCGCCCTGCTGCTGGTTTCGGACCAGCCGATGATTCCCGACGGGGTCAAGACCGAAGCCTCCGATGCCAAGGTCAGCTCCCAGTTCGTGGAAAACCATATCCAGATCGGCATCGAGGCGCTTAAGCTTATCCGGCGCAACGGCAAGTCGGTCCGCCATCTGCGCTTCGACGAATGATGATGAGGGCCGGGCGCGGGACGTCCGGGCCCGGGAGTAGGTAATGGACGTTGCCGCGCAGGTGGTGGAATTCTGGAAGGAGGCGGGCCCTGCGAAGTGGTTCGCCCGCGACGATGCGTTCGACGCGCAGTTCCGCCGATTGTTCCTCGATGAGCATTTCGCTGCGGCCGCGCGTGCGCGCGAACACTGGCTGGGCAGCGCCGAGGGTGCGCTGGCCCTGATGCTGCTGTTGGACCAGTTCCCGCGCAACTGCTTCCGTGGCACCGCCCACTCCTACGCCACCGATGGGTTGGCCCGGCACTACGCCGTGCGTGCCATCGAGGAAGGGCTGGACCTGCAGCTGGTTCCGAAGCTGCGGGCCTTCATCTACCTGCCGTTCGAGCATTCCGAGGATCCGCTGGACCAGGACCGTTCGGTGGCCATGTTCGACGTGCTGGGTGACAAGGAATACCTGCAGTACGCCGACCTGCATCGCGACATCATCCGCCGTTTTGGCCGCTTCCCGCACCGCAACGCCGTGCTGGGCCGCATTCCCACGCCGGAGGAACTGGACTACCTGGCCGAAGGCGGGTTTGCCGGCTGACCGGGCGGGGCCGGCCACGCGCGGGACAGGCAGGAAACGGAAAACGCCGGCGTGCGCCGGCGTTTTCCTGTTCCGCGCTGCAGCCGATCAGTACTTCGGCACGCCGTTGTCCACCTCTTCGGACCAGGCGTTGATGCCGCCGGTGATGTTGAAGACCTTGGTGAAGCCAAGCGCGCGGAACTGCTCGGCAGCCTGCGCACTGCGACCACCGTGGTGGCACAGGAAGGCCAGTGCGGTGTCCTTCGGCAGTGCTTCCAGCTCGGCGCGGCCGTTGCCGTCGAACACCTTGAACGGCACGCCGACGGCGGCGATGGCGCGCTCGTCAGCCGGGCGCACGTCCACCAGGATCACGTTGCCGGCGCGCACCAGGTCGTCGGCGTCGCGCACGCTGATTTCCTGCACCGGCTTGGGTGCATTCGGGTTGTCGATGGCCAGGCCCTTGCCGCGGATGTCGTCCACCCAGTCGATGGTGATGCCTTCGGCACGGCGCGCGCTGGCCAGGTCGAACTGCACGCGCAGTCCATTGGATTCGGCGGCGATCGCAGCCTCGTCATGCGGAGCGAGCTGGAAGTTGGGCTGGAAGGCTGCATCGATGCTCAGCTGCAGGGCGGCGCCCGGGGCGTCGGCCAGCGCGCCCTTGAGCATCTCCACCGCGGCCGGGGTGACGGTGATGCGCGGCGGGGTGCGGTCCGGCGCGGGCAGGCCCAGCACGCTGCTCAGTTCGCCGCTGGCGGCCATCTGCAGCACGATGTCGCTGCCACCGACCAGTTCGCCGTCGATGTACAGCTGCGGGATGGTCGGCCAGTCGCCGTAGGCCTTGATGCCTTCACGGATTTCCTGGTCGGCCAGCACGTTGACGTGAGCGAACTCGACGCCCAGGTCCTGCAGCGCGCCCACGGCCTTGGCCGAGAAGCCGCACTGCGGCATCGACGGCTGGCCCTTCATGAACAGCACGACGCGGTTGGCGTTGAGGAGGGATTCGATGCGCGAACGCAGGGCAGGATCGAGAGACATGGGAAGTCGGGGGTCCAGTAATTCGAATCTTCGATTCTACCCCTCATGGCATCATGGGGTATGAGCAGCGCAGGAACATTGCATCGCATTCCGCCCCGGCCATGGCGCTGGCTGCCCTGGCTGGTGGCGTCGCAGTTGGGGGTGATCCTGGCCTGGGTGCTGGCGGGATGGCACTGGGGTCTGCCGCTGATGGTGGCCAGCCACGCGCTGTTCATCGTGCCGGTGTTCCTGCCCAACAGCCGCTTCTACACGCCGGTGCTGAGCCGCCTGGCGCAGGCGGACGACGCGGTCTGGCTGACCATCGATGACGGTCCCGGTGCGGACACGCTGGCCGTGCTTGATCTGCTGGATCGGCATCAGGCGCGGGCGACATTCTTCCTGGTCGGCGAGCGGGCCCTGGCCCAGCCGGCGCTGGTGGCCGAGATCCTGCGCCGCGGGCACGATCTGGGCAACCACAGCTTCAGCCATCCGCAGGCGCGCTTCTGGCGGCTGGGACCGAAGGCGATGCGTGCGGAGATCGAAGGCTGCCAGCATGCGCTGCAGGCATTGTCGGGCACGCCGGTGCGCTGGTACCGGTCGGTGGTGGGCATGACCAATCCGTTCGTGGGCCCGGTGCTGCGCCGCCTGGGCCTGGTGCGGGTGGGATGGAGCGCCCGCGGCTTCGATGGTGTCGGCTGTACGCCCGAGCGCGTGCTGGAGCGCCTGCTGCCGGATCTTCGCCCGGGCGCCATCGTGCTGCTGCATGAGGGGGCCGCCCATGGCCACAACCTGGTAATCATCGAACGCGTGCTGCAGGCACTGGATCAGCGTGGATTGAAGGCAACGCTGCCTTTGATCCGTCAAGGGAATGGGCAGCCAGGCATCCGGTAGCGCCGGGCCACGCCCGGCGTCACTCAGGCCGTTCGGCCACCACCAGCCAGCTGTTGAACGGTGTGCGCCCGTGCAGCGGCCGTGGTGCGGCGACGCGCAATCCCGCTTCGCTCAGTGTCGCCAGCAGGGTCTTCGGCTGGGGATAGTGCCGCGGGCGGGTACCCATCCAGCCCACCAGCCAGGCAAGGCGGTCCGCGACCCGCGTGGTGCGGTCCCGGCCATCACCGGTCGCCAGCGGCGTGCGCAGCAGCAGCCGTCCTCCGGGGGACACCCGCGCGCTTGCGGCACGCAGCAGCGTCTGCTGCGGTCCGGCATCCAGGTACTGCACTACGTCCAGCAGCAGTACATGGCCGACGTGCGACGGCAGCGCAGCCTGCACATCCAGGCATTCGAAGCGCACGGCCGGCAGGCCTTCACTGGCTTGCCGCGCCCGCTCGATCTTGGCGGCGTCCACGTCCACCCCGAGGTAGGGCTGGCCGCGCCCGCGCTGGCGCAGCACATGCGCGAACAGGCCCAGTCCGCAACCCAGGTCCAGCACCGGCTGGCCATCCTCGGGCAGCTGTTGCAGCACGCCGTCGTACAACGGATCGCTGCCGAGCTTGCCGCGGGTGTAGTAATAGTCGCGGCGGCTGCCCCAGGCCTGTGCAGGTCGGAACGCCTCGGCGATCGCGCGGGCCTGCGGGGAGGTCAGCGGGGAGCAGGGCAGGGGCGTGCCATTCCGTGGCGTGCCGTCCATCGGGTCAGCCGGCGTCGCCGAGCCGGCGCAGGGCGACCGGCAAGGCACGCTCGCTCCACAATGCATACATGCGCGCGGAGGGGTGCAGACCGTCTTCGGCGATCATCGCCGGGTCGTGACCGTGGACGCGGCTGATGTCGGTGATGTCGACGAAGTCGACGCCGAGGCCACTGCAGACCTGCTCCGCAGCCGCGTTGAACGCGTCGGTTTCGATGCCGATGCGGCCACGGTGTCGGCCGCTGCTGGCGCCGAACGGCGTCACGCCCCAATCGGGAAACGAAAGCACCAGCACCCGATCGGTACGGCCGCCGGCAAAACCGATCGCGCGCTGCAGCAGGGCCTGGAACTGCGTGCGGTATTCGTCGAGCGGGCGGCCGCGGTACTGGTTGTTGACCCCGATCAGCAGGCTGACGAAGTCGAACGGCCCCTGCGGGGCGGCCTCGTCGATGCCGGCATCGAGCTCGTCCGTGGTCCAGCCGGTGGTGGCGATGGTCTGCGGATCGGCCAGCGCGACGCCCTGTGCGCGCATCGCGGCGGCCAGCTGATGGGGCCAGCGGCCTTCGACCGCGACGGCCTCACCGATGGTGTAGGAGTCGCCCAGCGCCAGATAGGACAAGCCCACGACTCAGGCCACCGAACGGCGTGGCTTGATCGGTACGACCTTGGTTGCATCCTCGGCGCGGCGGGCCAGCACGCGGTCGATGCGGGCGAACACATCGCGCATCACCGAGGCCTCCGGCAGCAGGGTTACGCGGAAGTGGTTGCGGTAGGGCACGTTGAAGCTGGAACCTGGCACTACCAGCACGCCCTCGTTGTCCATCAGCTCCAGGGCGAAGGTGTGATCGTCGAAGCCCTTGGCGGCAGCGCCGACCACCGCCGGGAAGGCATACAGCGCGCCGGCGGGGGCCACCAGCGACAGATGCTCGCTGGCCTCGCAAGCTTCGATCACCGCGCGGCGGGTTTCGTACAGGCGCCCGCCCGGGGCACACAGTGCCGAAATGGTGTCGGGCCCGTTCACCGCAGCCTCGATGGCGTACTGGCCGGGCACATTGGCGCACAGGCGCAGCGCGCTGAGCAGGTCCATCGCCGCGCGGAAGTCGCCCAGGCGTGCGTCATCGCCGCTGAGGTGCGCCCAACCCACGCGCCAGCCGCAGGCGCGATGCACCTTGCTCAGCCCGCTGAAGGTCAGGCACGGATGGTCGCCCGCCAGCGGTGCGACTGGCTGGAACACCGCCTCGTCATACAGGATCTGGTCGTAGATCTCGTCGACCAGCAGCAGCAGGTTGTGCCGGCGCGCGATGTCCACCACGCGTTCAAGCAGTTCGCGCGGGTAGCTGGCGCCACTGGGATTGTTCGGATTGATCAGCACGATCGCGCGGGTGCGCGAGGACACCAGGGTCTCGATCTCGCTCGGGTCCGGCTGGAAGCCGTTCTCGGCGGCGCAACGGTAGTACACCGGCCGGCCGTCGTTGAGGATGGTGGAGGCCGACCACAACGGGTAGTCCGGGGACGGCACCAGCACTTCATCGCCGGGGTTGAGCAGCGCACGCAGCGACAGGTCGATCAGTTCGCTGACGCCGTTGCCGACGAACACACGGTCCGGGTGCGCGTCGGGAGCGCCGCGACGGGCGTAGTAGGCAGCGATCGCCTCGCGCGCCACCGGCAGGCCCTGCTGGTGGGTATAGGGATCGGTGCGACCCATGTCGTCGGCGATCGCGCGCTGCAGGTATTCCGGGGCGCGGAAGCCGAAATTGCCGGGGTTGCCGATGTTGAGCTTGATCAGCTTGCGGCCCTGCGCCTCCAGCTCCCGGGCTCGCCGGGCCAGTTCTCCGCGGATTTCGTAGCGCACTTCGGAAAGGCGCTCGCGGGTGGCCAGGGGCTTGGGCGCGGAGGTTGACATGGTCGGTGAGCCGTCGGATGGCATGGAGGTTCCATGGTAGCGGAATTGCTGCACTGCATGGCAAGGCCCCCAGGGCCCGCCGCTGCTGGGCTGGAGCGGCGTTGGCACGGGTAGAATGGAGGCGATGACCCAGACCCCCGATTTCACCGCCCTGCAGACCATCGGCTGGCCCTGGCCGGGCCCGGCGCAGCAGGCCGACTGGCAGGCCATGATGGCCGAGCACCCGCAGGCCCGCCCGGCCCGGGTGATCGAGCAGCACCGTACGCACTATGTCGTGGCCGACGCCCCGGACGCTGCGATCAAGGCCGAATCGCTGCCGGAATGGCAGCGGCCACGCTTTCCCAGCCATGAGCGGCCGGCGGTCGGCGACTGGGTGCTGCTCGACGGCATCCGCATCGTGGCGCTGCTGCCACGTCGCACCGCGATCAAGCGCGGTGCCGCCGGCGAGCATTATCACCAGCAGGTGATCGCGGCCAACATCGATACGGTGTTCATCGTCTGCGGGCTGGATGCGGACTTCAATCCACGCCGTATCGAGCGCTACCTGCTGCTGGTGGGCGGCGGCGGTGCCGAACCGGTGGTGGTGCTGACCAAGGCCGACCAGACCGAATACAGCGAAGATGCGCTGGCGGTGCTGGAAGAACTGGAAATGCAGGGGATCGCCCTGCATGCCATCAATGGCCTGGATGCTGGCAGCGTGGCTGTGCTGCAGCCATGGTTGGGGCCGGGCCGCACCGTGGTGCTGGTGGGCTCCTCCGGCGCCGGCAAATCCACGCTGACCAACACGCTGCTTGGCGAGCAGCGGATGAAGACCAATGCGGTGCGCGCCAACGACTCACGCGGGCGTCATACCACCACCCATCGTGCGCTGATGCCGTTGCCGACCGGCGCCTGCCTGATCGACACGCCCGGCATGCGCGAGCTCAAGCCGACCGGCGAGGAGACGCTGGCCGAAGGGGGCTTCGCCGATATCGAAGCACTGGCCGAACAGTGCCGCTTCCGCGACTGCTCGCATCACCAGGAGCCCGGTTGTGCGGTACGGGCGGCCATCGACGCGGGTGAGATCGAGGAAAGCCGGCTGCTGAACTACTTCAAGTTGAAGGAAGAAGTGGCGGCTGCGGCCGCCAAGCTGGCCGTGCGCCAGGCCGAGACCGCGCAGGAACGAGGTGGCAGGAAAGGCAAGGGCCAGCAGTTCCGTCCGGCAGGAAAGCCGCGACGTCGGTGATGAGGCAGCCGGCCACGGGCGCGGCTGCATGGAGATTCATCCCGGGTTGCCGGGGTAACGCCTTCACTGATGCTGGGCGCGCGGAGGACAGCGCACGGCCGGGCAGGGCGCTATAGTCCGCGCATGGAAACGACCGCCGTGCTGGATCGCGAGGTGGCCCACCATGCGGCGCTCGATGCGCGGCTGGTCGAGGCCGTGGGTGGCATCCGCCTGCTGGGCCTGACCAGCTGGCCGGCGACGGTGCAGGCACCGTTCCTGGACAGCGTTGCGCGCGGGCAGCCGCAGTTGCCGAAGGTGGACTACCCGAAGCTGGATTTCAGCGAGGAACGCCGCACCTTGGCAGCCATCGCCGCCGACTGCGACGCGGGGCATCCCTTGGGTCACTACGTGCAGCAGTCCGCGCACAGCTGGGACCTGGCCGCACGCCTGCTGGAGGGCCTGGGTACCGCAGCGGTGGACACCTGTTCGGTGCAGCTGTTCGGCGCCCCCGAACAGCCCTTGCCGGGCAATGGCCCGAGCACGCGCGATGCAGCGCGCCATTTCATCCAGATCGCGGCCGAGCTGGACCATGAACTACTGGCGCCGGAAGAACAGGTGCCGGTGTCTGCGATCGCGCTGCAACTGCAGCTGCAGAACGATCTGGATGCCTTCTTCGAATCGCGGATCATCCAGGTGCAGCTGGACCCGGAACTGGTGTCCAAGGCGGCCGCCGGGCCGACGCGGATCCGCCTGCGTACCAGTGCGCGCTTCAGCGCCTACGATCGTGCACAGCTGTTCCATCACGAAGCGCTGGTGCATTCGCTGACCGCGTTGAATGGCCGGGAGCAGCCGGTGCTGCCCAGCCTGGCCTTGTCCTCACCCCGGGTGACGGCTACCCAGGAAGGGTTGGCCACGTTTGCCGAGCAGATCACCGGCAGCATCGACATCGAGCGCCTGAAGCGGATCAGCCTGCGTACCGAAGCCATCGCGATGGCCCGCGAGGGCGCCGACTTCATCGAGGTGTTCCGCTACTTCTGCGATGCCGGGCAGAACCCGGAAGAGAGCTTCGCATCGGCCCAGCGCGTGTTCCGCGGGGTGCCCCCCGGCGGCGGGCTGGCCTTCACCAAGGACACCGTGTACCTGCGCGGGCTGGTATCGGTGCACACCTTCTTCCGCCACATGCTGGCCGAGGATCGCCTGCAGGTCTGCCGGTGGCTGTTCGCGGGCAAGATGAGCCTGCAGGACGCCATCGCGTTCGCACCGTTGTTCCAGGCCGGGGTGTTGAAGCCACCACGCTGGCTGCCGCACTGGGTCAGCCGGGCCAATGGCCTGGCCGGCATGCTGGCGTTTTCGCTGTTTGCCAACCGGATACGGATGGACCAGCTGGCGCCGGAGTGACATGCGTTGGCGGATCCTGCATGGGCCTGCCTGCCCGCGCCATGCAGGAACACTCGATGCGCCGCAGCGCCCGCTTCTGACTTAGAACTCTGCCGCCACCGTCATGAACACCTGCCGCGGTGCGCTGGCGTGGATCGCGTAGCGCTTGCCTTCCGGGTCGGTCGGCGCGAACGAGCTCAGCTGGCCGGCGTAGCGCTTGTTGGTCAGATTGGTCGCGTTCAACGAGACCCGCAGGTTGCGCAGCCCCAGACCCGGGCCGAAGTCATAGCCGGCACCCGCGTCGAAGGTGGTCACGCCCGGTACCGACTGATCGTTGGTGTAGGTGTAATAGCGCTTGCCGGTGTACTTGGCGCGCAGGCTGGCGAAGAAGCCATCGCGGTTCCAGCTGATCTCGCTGGAGGCCATGCGCTGCGGCGTGTCCACCGTGATCTTGCCGGCTACCGGAACCACGGCACCGCCGGAGATGTAGTCATCTTCGTAGGTGGTCTTGTTCCAGGACAGCGCGTTGTACCACTGCAGACCGTCGACCGGCTTGAGGATGAAGGTCAGTTCCGCGCCATGGCTCTTCACCGAGCCGACGTTGATGAAGCGTGTCACGCACTCCGGGCGGGTGCCCACCTCGATGCTGGAGCACGGGTTCAGTGACAGCAGGCGGTTGTCGAACGTGACGTTGTAGGCAGCGATCGAGGCCTGGTACTTCTCGCCGAAGGTGCGGAAACCGGCTTCCAGGCTCTTCGACTTTTCCGGTTCCAGGTCGGCGCTGGCCGCGAACGACTCCGGTGCCACCTGCAACGGGCCGCCACTGCCGCCACCGACGAAGGCGGCGATGTTCTCGGCGTACGAGGCGAACAGCTCGTTGTTGGCGTTGAGCTTGAAGCCCACGCCCAGCTGCGGCAGCACCGACTCCTTGGCCGTCAGCGTGCCGGACGCCAGGCGGGTTTCCACGCCCGGGCGGGCCGTGGCACGCATGCGGGTGTTCGGGCTCTTGATGCCGACATCAACGGTCAGGCGCTGGTCGAGGAAGCGCAGGCGGTCCTGCACGTAGAACTGCTGCGTGCGGATGTCGTAGTCGTGGTTGAACAGCAGGCGGTCCGGATTCTTCAGGTACAGGTCGTCCAGGAACGGACCGCTGATGTAGTAGAAATTGCGCGACACGTTGTGGTCGTTCTGCTCGTACCACAGGCCGGCTTCCAGCTCGTGGATGCCGGCCGTCCATGACAGCGCTGCGGTCACGCCGTCGCGGTTGATCGTGTAGTTGGTGCTGCGGATGGAGATCGGCAGCATCCGGTCGGTGCCGGGGTAGGACGGCTGGCCCGGCGCCCACCAGTGACCCTGGCCGCGGTTGTCATGGTGGTAGGCCAGCAGTTTCAGGCGGCCCTGCTCGCCCAGGCGAAGGTCGGCATCGATCGAGTACAGGTTGTCATCGCGCAGCGCACGGCTCTGGTAGTACGCATCGTCGATGCTGGTCACGCCGCCGCTGTAGGCACATCGCGCCGGATCACGCGTAGCCGGCGCGCAGTAGGCGGCGGCCACCGCGCGGTTCCAGTCCGGCGCATAGATGTTCCAGTCCCAGCCCAGGCCCCGGGCCAGCATGTCCTTGGACAGGTAGGCGTAGTTGGCCTGGCTGGCACGCGAGGTCGCCACGAACGCGCCAAAGCGATGGTCGCCCACGTTCCACACGGCCTTGGCATTGAACTGGCGGGTGGTCTGGTTCTGATGCGGCGCGGCCCACATGTCCTGGTCCTGGTGAACGCCGGAGACATACGCAGAGAAGCCGTTGAGGTCGCCCGTATCCACGCGCAGGTAACCACGGCGCTGATTGTCGTCGCCGACGGTGACGCTGGCACGGCCGCCGAACTCGGTGGACGGATCGGACGAGAAGTACTGGATGGTGCCGCCGAGATTGCTGGTCGAGGCCACGCCGAGTGAACCGATGCCCTGCGACAGCTCGGCGCCGGCCAGGTTTTCGGCGATCAGCGCACGGGCGATGCTCAGGCCGTTGTAGTTGCCGTAGCTGTTGTCGCCCAGCGGAATGCCATCGAGGGTATAGCCCAGCCGGCTCTTGTCGAATCCGCGCAGGCTGATGGTCTGCGACTCCTCATTGGCGCCGAACGCATCGTTGGACTGCACCGAGACGCCCGGCAGCCGATCGAGGATCTTCTGGCCGCTGGTGCCTGGCGGGAGCACCTGCTTGTCGACGCTGGTGATGCGCTGCACCTGACGGGTCTCGCCCTGGCCGATCACCGAGACGGTATCCAGCGTCTGCGCGCTGGGCGCGGCGTCGGTATCGGCGGCGGAGGCGCTGGTAGCGGCGGAAAGCGCGATCGCTACGGCGATCGTCAGGTGTCGAGTCTGCATGGTGGTCCGTTGCATGGGGGATGGGCACCGGCGTGCGTGCGCGATGCCGCCCCACTATGCGAACGGAACATGAAAGCTTCTTTACGGAACACCCACGCGGGTACGCGCCGCCGCGTTGGCGGCGCACCCAGGGCGGCTCATTAGCCCATGTACAGCCCACCATTGACCGGATAATCGGCGCCGGTCACATACGACGCCTCGTCCGAGGCCAGCCAGGCGCACAGGCCGGCGACTTCCTCCGGACGGCCCAGGCGCCGCACCGGCACCGATGCGGCCAGGCGGTCCAGGACATCCGGGGGGAAACTGCTGATGGCCTGGCTGGCGATGTAGCCCGGCGAGAGCGTGTTGACCGTAACCCCGCGCGACGCCACTTCGGCCGCAAGCGCCCGGCTGAAGCCATGCATGGCGGCCTTGGCGGTGGCGTAGTTCACCTGGCCGATCTGCCCCTTGTGGGCGCTGACCGAACCGATGTTGATGATGCGTCCCCAGCCCCGCGTGGCCATGCCATCGACCACCTGCTTGGTCAGGTTGAAGAGCGCATTGAGGTTGGAGGCGATCACCGCATTCCAGTCCTCCACCGTCATCTGCCGGAACAGCAGGTCGCGGCTGCCGCCGGAGTTGTTGACCAGCACGTCCACTTCACCCACTTCCGCGCGCACTTTGGCGAAGGCGGCGCTGGTCGAGGCCCAGTCGGTGGCATTGCCCTCGGAGGCGATGAAGTCAAAGCCCTGCTCGCGCTGCTCGCGCAGCCAGTTGGCCTTGCGCGGCGAGTTCGGCGCACAGCCGGCAACAACCGTATGGCCGGCGCGGGCCAGGCTCTGGCAGATGGCAGTGCCGACACTGCCCATGCCGCTGGTGACGTAAGCGATGCGAAGAGTCATTGCGGAACGCTCCTTGGTAACGGGATCAGGCGGCGAGGGGATACAGGCCGAACAGCAGGCTGCCGACCATCAACAGCAGCGAGATGGCGATGGCCCATTTCAGGGTGAATTTCTGATGGTCGGCGAACTCGACCTTGGCCAGGCCCACCAGCAGGTAGGTGGAGGGCACCAGCGGGCTGAGCAGATGCACCGGCTGGCCGGCCAGCGAGGCGCGGGCCATTTCCACCGGCGTGATGCCGTAGTTGCCAGCAGCTTCGGACAGGATCGGCAACACGCCGAAGTAGAACGCGTCGTTGGACATGAAGAAGGTGAACGGCATCGAGGCCACGGC
The DNA here is from genome assembly GCF_056756445.1 of Stenotrophomonas sp. STEN225. Lineage (NCBI taxonomy): Bacteria > Pseudomonadati > Pseudomonadota > Gammaproteobacteria > Lysobacterales > Lysobacteraceae > Stenotrophomonas > Stenotrophomonas sp. STEN225. The sequence continues at coordinate 30,319 of NZ_JBRRBV010000008.1, forward strand.
AGTGATCACCGCCAGATAGGGGCCCCACGAATCCGGAATCACCGCCAGGAAGCTGTGCGACATCGCCTCGACCATGCCGGTGTTGTTGAGGATGCCGGTGAAGATGCCCGCCGCGAAGATCAGCGACACCACCGACAGCACGTTGCCGGCGTGGTTGACCACGCGACGGCGCTGCTCAGCCAGGTTCGGGTAGTTGATCACCAGGGCAATGGCGAAGCCGACCATGAACAGCACCGGCATCGGCAGCACGCCGACGATCAGCGCGGTCATCAGGACCAGGGTCAGCACCAGGTTCACCCACAGCAGCTTGGGCCGCTTGATGTCCTCGGCATCCTCGACCGTCGGCAGCGCATTGCTGTCGTCGGACACGCTGCTGTCCATCCAGCTGCCGCCCTTGGGCAGCGTCACCACGCCCAGCCGGCGGCGTTCCTTCAGGCCCAGGTACCACGCCAGCAGCAGCACGCCCGCGCAGGCGATCACCATCGACGGGATCAGCGGCACGAACACATCAGCAGGATCAACGTGCAGTGCGGTGGCGGCGCGTGCGGTCGGGCCGCCCCACGGAGTCAGGTTCATCACGCCACCGGCGAGGATGGTCACGCAGGTCATGTTCAGCGCGTTCATGCCCAGCCGCTGATACAGCGGCAGCATTGCCGAGACCGTGATCATGTACGTGGTCGAGCCATCGCCATCGAGCGAGATCAGCATCGCCAGCACGGCGGTGCCGAGCACGATCTTCATCGGATCGCCCTTGACGAAGCGCAGGATCACCCGCACCAGCGGATCGAACAGTCCCGCGTCGATCATCACGCCGAAGTAGAGGATGGCGAACATCAGCATCACGCCGGTCGGCGCGATCTTCTTGATGCCTTCCAGCATCATTTCGTCGATGCCGGCGCCAAAGCCACCGATCAGCGCGAACAGGATCGGGATAGTGATCAGGGCCACCAGCGGTGACAGCCGCTTGCTCATGATCAAGTACATGAATGTAATGACCATGCCAAAGCCGAGGATGCTCAGCATCATCTGCGGACTCCTTGAGAAAACAGGACGTGGGAAAGGGAGGGGCGGGTGCGGAGGGGGGCGCGGAAGAGGCTCAGAAGTCGTACTGCAGGCGGCCGGTCACGGCGCGCGTGCGGTCCACCGTGATCCCGGCCAGGCGGTCACGGTTGCGGCTTTCGATGACGTTGAGCATGAATCGCAGGTTGTCGCGCAGGTACCAGTTGCCGCCGAGCGTCCAGGCTTCGGTGCTGCCGCGGCGCAGGTCGGGAGCGCCGTCGAGGTGCTGCGCGCCCCACATCCGGTCGTAGCGCAGCGCCACTTCAAAGGCACCGGCCTTGTGGCGGATGTCCTTCACCCGTGCGAAGCGGCCGGTCTTGCGGTCGTAGGCGCGGCTCTCGCCGGTAACGAACCAGCTGAGCATGCCGTAGCCGGCCATGACGTCGCCGCGCTGGGCGCCGTCATCGAAGGTCGCACCGCTGAACTCGCCCTGCCATGACAACGGGCCGCGGACCTGGGCGTACTCCAGCGACCACTTGTTGACGTCGGTATCGCGGCCTGCGGAGAAATCGACCAGGGTCAGGCGGCTCTCATCGGACAGATGGCCGGCGGGGCGCGGGCGGATGCGCAGTGCCGGCACACCGTTGGCGCCAGGGTTGTCGTACGCCTCACGGGCCAGCGACAGGCCCAGGTGCAGTACATCGCCGTCGCTGGGCGAGGGCGCCCAGGTCACGCGGCCGCCGGCGGCGCGCCCCTTCACCTGCCAGGCATCGATGCTCTCCAGGCTGTAGACGCTGGCGGCCCAGGTGAAGTCACCCGGATTGGCCTGCCACGAGGCACCCAGCCGGTACAGCGGCGCCAGCGTGGTACCGGCATTGCCGCGCTCCAGGAAGCTGCCGTAGTTGGAGCTGGTGCGGTCATCCAGCGAGAAGTACTGCTTGAACTGGCCGACCGTCAGCTTGCCGGCCTTGCCGAAGCTGCGTGCCAGGTAGACGTCCTTGGCTTCTACACGGTCGCCGGAGAAGTCGGCTTCCATCTTGTAGTCAACCACGAAGAACCTGCCGGAGACATCCAGCCAGGCGCGGCGGATCTCGGTGTCATCCTTGTTCGGCGTACCGCGGTTGTCATTGTCGAACGTGGCGAAGTCCAGATGCAGGCGACCGCCCAGCGTGGCGGTGACCGGCCGCTCGTCATCAGCGGCAAAGGCCGGCGCGGCCAACGCAGCCAGGGCCATCATGGCGGCGGAACGCGGCCAGGCAAACGTGAATTCCACAAACCCTCCCAGGTGCGCGCCAGGCGCGCGGCAATCGTGGGCACCGGATGGTGCGCGGCCGCAGTCTGGGTCGCGCAAGCTGTCATCCGCCTGTCAGCGGTTTGTGCGTTGCAGCGTAAAAGCGGCCGCTGCGCTCGCCGGGGCTGGCCCGGCGCTACCCCCGTGCAGGCTGCCCGGTCGCGCCGGTCCATCCATCCCCCCGCGGCGCCCGGTAGCGCCGGGCCATGCCCGGCGGGCAGGTCGGGCGGCATGCGGTAGCATTCGCTTCCCCTCCCACGCTTGTCCCCATGCGCCTGCTGCTGGTTGAAGACAACCCGGATCTGGCCGATGCGATCATCCGTCGCATGCGCCGCAGTGGGCACGCGGTGGATTGGCAGGCCGATGGCCTGGCCGCCGCAAGCGTGCTGCGCTACCAGAGTTTCGATCTGGTGGTGCTGGATATCGGCCTGCCCAAGCTTGATGGGCTACGCGTGCTGGCCGGCATGCGCGAGCGCGGCGACAGCACGCCGGTGCTGATGCTGACCGCGCGCGACGGCATCGAGGACCGCGTGCAGGCGCTGGACGTGGGTGCCGATGATTATCTCGGCAAGCCCTTCGACTTCCGCGAGTTCGAGGCGCGTTGCCGCGTGCTGCTGCGACGGGCCCGCGGCCAGGCCAGTGAGGTGGTGCAGGTGGGCGGCTTCCAGTTCGACAATGCCGCGCATCGGGTCACCCTGGATGGCGAGCCGATCGAGCTGCCCAACCGCGAGTACCGTCTGCTGGAAATCCTGGTCGGCCGGTTGGGCCACGTGGTCGGCAAGGATGAGATCGGCAACGGCTTGTTCGGCTTCGATGACGAGGCTGGGCCGAACGCGATCGAGCTCTATGTCGGCCGCCTGCGCAGGAAGCTCGCCGATGCGCCGCTGCGCATCACGACCGTGCGCGGCGTCGGTTACCTGCTCGAGGCCCGCGACGAAGGCGTGGACAGCGATGGCTGACGCGCGCCCGGCAGCGGCCGCGCCGGGTTCGCTGCGGCGGACCCTGCTGCTGTATCTGGGTGCGCTGCTGGCGGTGTTCGCAGTCGCCCTGCTGTTTGCCGCACGCGACTACGGCCAGCGTGCGGCCAACCGCTCCTACGATCACCTGCTGGCGTCCTCTGCACTGTCCATCGCCGATTCGGTGGCGCTGGCCGATGGCCAATGGCAGGTCGACCTGCCGTACGCGGCGCTCGACCTGCTGGCGATGGCGCCGGAGGACCGGGTGTTCTACCGCGTCGCGGACAGTCGCGGCACGCTGATCACTGGCTACGGCGACCTGCCGGTGCCACCCCGGCGGCCGGGGAGCCAACCGCAGTTCTTCGATGCGCGCTACAGCGGTGAGACCGTGCGCTTCGTGGTGGTGGGCCGCAGCTTCGCTGCTGCGTCCGCGCAGGGCGAGGTGCTGGTGCAGGTCGGCCAGACCCGGCGCGCGCGCGAGGCGGTGGCGCAGGACATGGTCAACCGGTCGCTGCTGGCGATCGGTGTGCTGTCCGGTCTGCTGCTGGCGCTGGTCGCCTTCGGTGTACACCGTGCATTCCGGCCACTGGTGAGGGTGGAACGCGAACTCTCGCGCCGTGAACCGTCGGACCTGAAGCCGCTGGATGCACGTGTGCCCCGTGAGATGGACCAGATGGTGGCGGCGCTGAACCGCTTCATGGAGCGGCTGTCGAGCAGCAACGAGACCCTGCGCGCGTTCATGGCGGAAGCCGCGCACCAGATGCGTACCCCGCTGGCCGCCCTGCGCGCGCAGGCGCAGCTGGCGCTGGATGATGACGACCCGCAGGACATGCGGCGCAGCCTGCAGGCCATCGAGCGCAATGCCACGCACATGAGCCGGCTGCTCAACCAGCTGCTCAGCGATGCCAGCGTGATCCACCGTTCGCATCTGCAGCGGTTCGCGCCGGTGGATCTGGCAGAAACCGTGCACCAGGCATTGCACGATGCGTTGCCGCAGGCCGGTCCCGCGCCGCGCGTGCAGCTGGCCGTCACTTCCGAGCAGGTGCATGTGCACGGCGATGCGCTGCTGCTGCGCGAGGCGATCAAGAACCTGGTGGACAATGCGTTGAAGTATGGCGGCGATGGTCCGCTGCAGATCGCACTGACGGTCGAGGGCGGCCAGGCGGTGCTGACCATTGCCGACCACGGCCCGGGCATCGCCGCGGCCGACGCCGAACGGGTGTTCGAGCGATTCGCCCGTGGCGAAGGCGTGCCATCCGGTGGCGCCGGCCTGGGGCTGGCCATCGTCAAACGCGTGATCGACAGCCATGCAGGCCATATCGACCTCAGCAACCGCCCGCAGGGGGGGCTGATCGCCACCATCCGCCTGCCCCGGAGCAACCCATGATCCGCCTGTTTGCCGCCGTCATCGCGCTGCTGCTGGCTCTGCCTGCGCAGGCTGCACCCGGCGATGTGCGCCGTTTCCCCGCACGTGAGAGCGCCACTGCCCAGCTGCGCATCCACGGCACCACCGACATCGAGGTGTTCGCCGTGGTGATCGCCGACTACCAGCGGCTGCATCCCGGCACGGAAGTGGTGTACGAGGACATCATCACCCAGGATCTGTACGCGCGTTACCTGCAGGACCGCACCAGCCCTGCGTCGCCGGATCTGCTGATCTCCAGCGGCATGGACCTGCAGACCAAGCTGGTCAATGACGGTCATGCCCTGCCACACCGCTCGGCGCAGACCGCGGCGCTGCCGGCCTGGGCACAGTGGCGGGGCGAGGCATTCGGGATCAGCTACGAGCCGGTGGTGATGGTCCACAACACGCGCACATTGCCTGCTGCCAAGGTGCCGCATACACGCCGGCAGCTGCTGGACCTGCTGCGCGCGGAAGGCGCGCCCCTGCGCGGACGGGTGGGCACCTACGACATCGAACGCAGCAGCGTGGGCTACCTGCTGGCCACGCAGGATGCGCAGCGTGGCAGCATTGCCGGTGCGCTGCTCGGGGCGCTCGGCGACAACCAGGTGGTTCGCGAGGAGCGCACCGGGGTGCTGCTGGACAAGGTTGCCAGCGGCCAGCTGTCGCTGGTCTACAACGTGCTCGGCTCGTACGCGCAGGCGCGCATCGATGCCGGCGCGCCACTGGCCATCATCGAGCCGGAGGACTACACGCTGGTGGTGCTGCGCACGGCCGTGATCCCGCGCACCGGTCCGCATCCGGAGGAGGCGCGGCGTTTCCTCGATTACCTGCTGTCGCCGCGTGGCCAGCAGGTGCTGTCGCGCGAGGCGCGGCTGATGCCGATCGTGCGCAGCGATGCCCGGCGCGATGATGCGCCCGGTCGCAGCCGGCGCCCGATCCAGCTCGGGCCGGGACTGCTGGTCTACCTGGACGCGCTCAAGCGGCGCCAGTTCCTCGATGCCTGGCGCAGCAGCGTGGAGCCGGCGGGGCGCTGATGCCCTGGTAGCGCCGGGCCATGCCCGGCGGATGCAGTGCGCTGCCCGTACAATGGCCGCATGAGCGAATACACCATCCTGATCGCCGATGACCACCCGTTGCTGCGTTCGGCGGTGGTGCAGTCATTGCGGCAGAGCCTGCCGCTTGCCCAGGTGCGCGAGGTGGCCAGTGCCGAAGCGCTCGCCGAGGCGCTGGATGCGCATCCTGACGTGGACCTGGTGCTGCTCGACCTGACCATGCCCGGTGCCCACGGTTTCTCCGCGCTGCTGCACGTGCGTGGCTCGCATCCGGACATTCCGGTGGTGATCCTGTCGTCCAACGATCATCCCCGGGTGATCCGGCGCGCGCAGCAGTTCGGCGCAGCCGGTTTCATCCCGAAGTCGGCGCCCGCCGAGACCATTGGCGAGGCGGTGACGGCGGTGCTGGAGGGTGGCCTGTGGTTCCCGGCGATGGCGGCCGAGCGTTCTGAGGCCGATGCACTGCTGGCCAGCCGTCTGGCGCAGCTGACACCGCAGCAGTTCCGGGTGCTGCTGTGCCTGGCCGATGGCCTGCTCAACAAGCAGATTGCCTACACGCTGGGGTTGGCCGAAAACACGGTGAAGGTGCATGTCACCGCGATCCTGAAGAAGCTCGAATGCCACAGCCGCACGCAGGCCGCGGTGCTGGTGAAGGCGCTTGAGCCGGAAGGTGATGCGGGCGCGCCGTGAATCCGTCCCTGGAGGCTTGGCTGCCGCATCCATGCGGCGGACGCCCCCGCGAACCCAACCCGGCCGATCTCTGACAGATTTCGGTGGCCTGCCACCCACGGAAAAGGGAAAAGATCAAAAGCAGAAGCAGCCTGTCCGGCCGCCTTCTGTGGAGCCAAGCATGGGCTCGGCTCTACACGAGCACGCGCGGCGTCGCGACCCGCTTTTGATATTCCTTTTCTTCGCCGTGGGTGGACGAACAAGGAGCGTGTCCGACCTCAACCATGAACTGCGTTACGTGTCACCCGCGAGGGGCTGCGCCGTTGGCTGGAATCACCCGCGATGGCGGATCAGCAACTGGCTCATCAGCGCCCGCAGCGCCGGCGGCTTCACCGGCTTGGCCATCATGCCCCAGCCTCGTTCGGCCGCCATTTCGCGCAGTCCTGCGTCGCGCTCGGCGGTCACCAGCACCACCGGCGGCCGTGCTTGCCAGTGCTCGGCCAGCACTTCGTACAGCACCGGCCCGTGATGGTCGCCCATGCGAACGTCCAGCAGCACCAGTTCCGGCACGGACTCCACGCCGGCCAGTTGCAGCGCGGCCTGGGGGCCATCGGCCAGGACCACCTCGCATCCCCAGCGCTCCAGCAGGGCACGGCTGGCTGCGCAGACATGCGGATCATCATCGATCACCCACACGCGGCGGCCGCGCAGCGGATTGTCCGCCGCCGGTTCCTGTGCCAGCGCCGGTGCCTGCGCAACAGCGGGAATCGCGCTGGCATCGCCAAGAGGTACGCCCACTGCGAACACGCTGCCTCGCCCCAGCTGCGAGCGCAGGCGGATCGGATGGCCGAGCAGGCGGCCGATACGGTCGACGATCGCCAGGCCCAGGCCGGCGCCGCGCTGGTGACCATCGTGCAGGCGGCGGAATTCCTCGAAGATTTCACCCTGCAGCGCATCAGGAATGCCGGGGCCCTGGTCATGCACTTCAATCCACAACTGGTCTCCGCGCCGGCGGCAGCCGAGCAGCACCCGGCCACGCTCGCTGTAGCGCAGTGCGTTGGACAGGAAATTCTGCAGGATGCGGCGCAGCAGTGCTTCGTCGCTGACCACCACCGCGCGGGTATCCACCCAGTCCACGACCAGCCCGCGTGTCTGCGCGGCGATGCCGAACTCGCGTGCCAGCGTCTGCAGCAGCGGGCCCAGCCGGAACGCATGCACGCGCGTGGGCAGGCTGCCTGACTCCAGTCGCGCGATGTCGAGCAGGCTGTTGAGGATGGCATCCTGCGCGGCCAGTGCGGCATCGATGTGGTCGGTGGTCTGCTGCTGCGCGGGGTCGGTCAGCTTGCCGCGCAGCACGGAGACGAACATGCGCGCGGCGTTCAACGGTTGCAGCAGGTCGTGCACCGCTGATGCGACGAAACGGGTCTTGTAGCGGTTGGCCTGTTCGGCTTCGCGGCGGGCCTCGTCGAGGTCATGGGTGCGCTCGGCCACGCGGTGTTCCAGCGCATCGGCCAGTGACCGCAGTTCGCGTGCAGCGTTCTTGTAGCTGGTGATGTCGGCGTAGCTGGTGACGAAGCCGCCATCAGGCAGCGGATTGCCACGGATCTCCAGAACGGTGCCATCGTCCTTTTCGCTCTCGCGCATGTGCGGGCGGCCACTGCGCAGGTGGTTCAGGCGACGCTCGATGGCCTCGTCGATCGGCCCCGGCCCGAGCAGGCCGCGGCGTGCGTTGTAGCGGAACAGTTCTTCGATGGGCCGGCCGACACGGACCAGCCCCGGCGGGAAGCGGAACAGTTCCAGATATCGCGAATTCCAGGCGACCAGGCGCTGTTCGCGATCAATGATCACCACGCCCTGCGGCAGGTGCTCCAGGCTGCGGCTCAGGCCGCTGTCGGCATCGGTGGCAGCCTGCAGCAATCCGTCCTGGGCGGTGCGCAGTTCCTGTGCATGCTGCTTGAGCAGGGTTTCCAGTTCGCTGCGGCTGCGCTGGCGGTGCCGGGCCAGGCGCCGGCGCTGCTGCACGAACAGCAGCAGGAACCCCAGCGCCAGCCACGCAGCGGCGCCGGCCAGGGCGGCACCGCGTCCGGCGCTGGTGGCGGCACTGGCATCGTGCAGCAGATGCAGGTTCCAGTGTTCGTCGGGCAGCGCCAGGCTCTGCCACAGCATCGCCTGCGGTAGCACCGGGTCGAGCAGGCGCACCATGCGGCCACCATCGGCCAGCACATCCTCGGTACGCACCCGCAGGGGCTGCAACGAGCGGTCGGCATACTGGCGGGCATCAAGCATCTCGCGGCGCTCGTCCGCGCCCAGCGGCCGCAGCAGGCGGTAGCGCCAGGCATCGCGGTTGGACAGGAACACTACGTCATGGTTGTCGCTGGCCAGCACCACGTCGGGGCTGTTCAGCCACTCCTGTTCCAGCGCCGACAGCTCGATCTTGATCACGATCACGCCGATGCGCTGGCCGCGGTCGTCGACGATCGCCTCGGACATGAAATAGCCGGGCACGCCGGTGGTCATGCCGATGCCGTAGAAGCGGCCGCGGCCGTGGGCCAGGGCCTGCTGGTAATAGGGCCGGTAGCTGTAGTCCTCGCCGACGTTGGTGGTCGGCTGGTCCCAGTTGCTGGCCGCGACCGCGACGCCATCGCGGCCGACCAGGGTCAGGGTGGAGGTTCGGGTGACCTGGTTGGCGCGCTGCAGTTTCAGGTTCAGCTGCTGGCGCTCGGCGGGCGAGGGCGGCGTGCGCAGTACGCGCAGCAGGTCCGGGTCCAGTGCCATCACCTGCGGCAGGGTGCCGAAGCGGTCGATACGCTGCTGCAGGCCCTGGCCGTACAGCTGCAGCTGGCGCTGGACCTGCGTGCTCTCGGCAGCCAGGGCGCTGCGCCACGCGTAGTGGCCCGCCGCGATCGCGCACAGCACGGTGCCTCCGGCCAGCGCGAGGAGGGTCAGCAGCAGCATCCGGTGGCGGCCGAGCCAGTACATGGCGGCAGTCTACGCAGTGAGGGCGGGCATGACGTGCATGCCCGCCGGATTCCGCACCGTGGCGCGGATCAGAAGTGCATCTGTGCGCGCAGTTCGAAGATCTCCGGGGTGCTGTGCACACCGCGGCGGCTGGCATCGACCTTGACGTAGTTGGCCTGGAACTTGAAATGGCTGGTCAGGTACCAGTTCGCGCCCAGGGTCAGGTCGTGCTGACGCCCCCCCAGGATGCTGCCGTCGTCCAGATCCAGGCGGCTGTAGCGTGCCACCAGCTCGACCGCGCCGTAGTCGTGGGCGGGCTTGATGTTGGCCACGGCGCCGGCGTTGTACGGACGGGATTCGCCGGTCAGCACCCAGCTGGCCATCGCGTACTGGCCGTGGCCGGTGTAGTCGGGCTTGCCGTCGTTGCGGGTGACAGTGGCCTGCAGCGCTTCGGCCTGCAGCGAGAAGGGGCCACGGATCCAGATGCCTTCCAGGCCGGTGCGGCGGATCTGGTCGGCGGTCACCAGCGCCCCGGAATCCACGTAGCGGATGTCGGTCAGGCCGGCTTCCGGGCGCGCGCGCAACCGTGCGCTGGCCTCGTGATGGACGTCACGGCCATCGCGGTAGCCGCGCGGGTTTTCCTGCGAGTAGGCCAGGCCCAGGTGGATCACATCGCCAGGCGCCTTCACCGGCGTCCACACCGCACGTACCGCCTGCGTGGTGCCGGGGTTGTCGCCCTGCAGGTCCTTGCCGCCGTAGGCACCGGCCTGCAGCAGGTACTGCGGGCGCTCCAGCACCCATTCCACACCGGTGCGGCGGCCGGCGTAGAACGCCTGCACCGGCAGCGCGGTCTCCAGGAAGCTACCGGCGCGCGAGGAGGTGTTGGCATCCAGGCCGACCGGCGTCTTCATGTAGCCGAAGCGGAAGCGGCCGATGTCGCGGCCCACGAAGGCCTTGCTCTCCAGGCGCAGGAACACGTCCAGCCAGGTGTCGGCCTGGAAGTCGTAGTACACCATCGCGTCGTACACGCCCTTCTTCTTCAGCGTGGCGCCGAATTCCTTGCGGCGCACGGCGTCGTCATCGTCCAGGCCACTGCCGGAGGAGAAATCGTTGTAGTCGTAGGCGATGTTGGCGGTGGCCGCCAGCTCGGTGCCGTCGCCGAACGCGTACTTGGTCGGCCAGTTGTCGAAGTCGGCAGCGGACGCGAAGGCGGGCAGGGCGGCCAGCGACAGGGCCAGCAGGGTGGGAATGGGGCGCATGTTGGGTGCGGCTCTCTCGGATTGCGTAGGGTCAGGACAACAACGGCCGCCAGGGCCGGAACTTGGGCAGGGACGCCACGGGCCGTTCAGCCCGCGCCACCGGCCTCCCGGCGCGGTGCGATGCCGGGCCAGTGTAGGCATCCCGGCCACCTGAACCGGGGGGCTAGTACCAATAGGTTATCTGCGTTGGCGTGCCCGGCGCGTACAAAGGCGTCCATTGGTCGCCACCCTGCGCGTGGAGCGAGGGGGGCGGTGACCAGCTTCCACGGTATCGGCTCCCATGCAGTTCCGGGGCCGTACGTGCCTGAAAACGCCCTTCCCCGGAGTCCGCCATGCACATCCCGACCGCTGCCCCGGCGCCTGCAAAGCCGTTGCCGATCTACCGCCAGCTGTACTTCCAGGTGATCGTGGCGATCGTCCTGGGCGCCATCCTCGGCCATTACGAACCCCTGATCGGCGAGAAGATGAAGCCGCTCGGCGATGCCTTCATCAACCTGGTGAAGATGATCATCGCGCCGGTGATCTTCCTGACCATCGTCACCGGCATTGCCGGCATGACCCATCTGCGCACGGTCGGCCGCGTGTTCGCCAAGGCCATGGCCTACTTCCTGTTCTTCTCCACGCTGGCGCTGGTCGTGGGCATGATCGTGGCCCACGTGGTACAGCCTGGCGCGGGCATGAACATCAACCCGGCCGAGCTGGACCAGACCGCGGTGCACAGCTACGTCGAGAAGTCGCATGACCTGACCCTGGTCGGCTTCCTGATGGATGTCATCCCGAAGACGCTGATCAGCGCCTTCGTGGACGGCAACATCCTGCAGGTGCTGTTCGTGGCCGTGCTGTTCGGCATCGCGCTGGCGTCGGTCGGCGAGAAGGGCAAGCCGATCCAGAACTTCCTCGAAGCGCTGGTGGCTCCGGTGTTCAAGCTGGTGCACATGCTGATGAAGGCTGCTCCGATCGGTGCCTTCGGCGCGATCGCCTTCACCATCGGCAAGTACGGCGTGGGGTCGTTGATCAACCTGGCCTGGCTGGTCGGTTCGTTCTACATCACCGCCTTCCTGTTCGTGGCGGTCATCCTGGGCGTGGTCTGCCGCCTGTGCGGGTTCTCGGTGTTCAAGCTGGCGCGCTACCTGAAGGCCGAACTGCTGCTGGTGCTGGGTACCTCTTCGTCCGAGTCGGCGCTGCCGTCGCTGATGGAGAAGATGGAGCGGGCCGGCTGCAGCAAGTCGGTGGTGGGCCTGGTGGTCCCCACCGGCTACTCGTTCAACCTGGACGGCACCAACATCTACATGACCCTGGCGGCGCTGTTCATCGCCCAGGCCACCAACACCGAACTGACCCTGGGCCACCAGATCGCGCTGCTGCTGGTCGCCATGCTCAGCTCCAAGGGCGCGGCCGGCGTCACCGGTGCCGGCTTCATCACCCTGGCGGCCACCCTGGCCGTGGTGCCGGAAGTGCCCGTGGCCGGCATGGCGCTGATCCTCGGCGTGGACCGCTTCATGAGCGAATGCCGCTCGCTGACCAACTTCATCGGCAATGCCGTGGCCACGGTGGTGGTCTCGCGCTGGGAAGGCGCACTGGACCGTGACCGCCTGAAGCTGGCGCTGGATGGTCGCGAAAGCGAACTGCCGCCGCCGGTCGATGCCGTGCCGGAGGCACTGCCCGCCAAGGGCTGATCCAGGTGTGTGGTACCGCGGGGCCGGTCACGTGAGTGGTGCGGCCCCGCGGCGTTTCAAGGCGTCCCATGGCTGTCATGGGCAGCGCCGAAGCTGGTGGCTCCAGGTTGTCGCATACGCCAGGGAATTGTGCGGTCGCAGCATGCCTGCGACAGGATAGCGACAGGTCCGGGCGCCCCAACGGGGGTATGATCCCCTGTCCCTCTTGCCCATTCATGTATCCAACGTCGATGTCCAACGAAGATTTCAAACAGGCCGCCCTCGATTACCACCGGATGTCCCCGCCGGGCAAGATCAAGGTCTCCGCGACCAAGCCGATGCTGACCCAGCGCGACCTGTCGCTGGCGTACTCGCCGGGCGTGGCGTACGCCTGTGAAGCAATCAAGGCCGACCCGCAGCAGGCCAGCGAGCTGACCGCCCGCGGCAACCTGGTGGCGGTGATCTCCAACGGCACCGCGGTGCTGGGCCTGGGCAACATCGGCGCACTGGCCGGCAAGCCGGTGATGGAAGGCAAGGGCGTGCTGTTCCAGAAGTTCGCCGGCATCGATGTGTTCGACATCGAAGTGGACGAAACCGATCCGGACAAGCTGGTCGACATCATCGCCTCGCTGGAGCCGACCTTCGGCGGCATCAACCTGGAAGACATCAAGGCGCCGGAATGCTTCGTGGTCGAGCGCAAGCTGCGCGAGCGCATGAAGATCCCGGTGTTCCATGACGACCAGCACGGTACGGCGATCATCGTCGGCGCGGCGGTGCTGAACGCCATGGCGATCACCGGCAAGAAGATCGAGGAGGTGAAGCTGGCGACCACGGGCATGGGCGCGGCGGGCGTTTCCTGCGTCAACATGCTGGTGCAGCTGGGCCTGAAGCCGGAGAACATCCTGGCGTTCGACCGCGAGGGCGTGATCCACACCGGTCGTACCGATCTGGACCCGGAAAAGCAGCGTTACGCACGCGACACCGACAAGCGCACCCTGGCCGAGATCGTCGACGGCGCGGATATCTTCCTGGGCCTGTCGGCGCCGGGCATCCTCACCGCCGAAATGGTCAAGACCATGGCGCCGGACCCGGTGATCTTCGCACTGGCCAATCCGACCCCGGAAATCATGCCGGAAGTGGCGCGTGCGGCGCGTCCGGACGCGATCATCGGCACCGGCCGTTCGGATTACCCGAACCAGGTCAACAACGTGCTGTGCTTCCCGTACCTGTTCCGCGGTGCGCTGGACGTGGGCGCCACCGCGATCAACGAGGAAATGAAGATCGCCTGCGTGCGCGCCATCGCCGCACTGGCACGCCGCGCCGCGACCGACATGGGCTCGGCCTACGGCGGTGAAACCCCGAGCTTCGGCCGCGAGTACCTGATCCCGCGCCCGTTCGATCGCCGCCTGCTGGTGGAGCTGTCCGCTGCCGTGGCCCAGGCCGCGATGGACTCGGGGGTGGCCGCCCGGCCGATCGCCGACATGGGCGCCTACCGTGACAAGCTGGCCCAGTTCGTCTACCGCACCAGCCTGATGATGAAGCCGGTGTACGACCGTGCACGCACCGACAAGCAGCGCGTGGTCTACGCCGAAGGCGAAGAGGAAGTGGTGCTGCAGGCGGTGCAGAACGTGGTCGATGAAGGGCTCGCACATCCGATCCTGATCGGCCGGCCGGACGTGATCGAAGCGCGCATCGAGCGCCTGGGCCTGCGCCTGAAGGCTGGTGAGCACTTCGAGATCACCAACATCAATGATGATCCGCGCTTCAACGAATACTGGCAGTACTACCACGGGCTGACCGGTCGTCGCGGCGTCACCGTGGCGGCGGCGAAGAACCTGATGCGTTCGCGGCCGACCCTGATTGCCGCGGTGATGGTTGCGCGTGGCGAAGCCGATGCAATGCTGACCGGCATCGTCGGCCGTTTCCACAAGAAGCTGGGTTATGTCCGCAGCGTGCTGCCGCTGGAGCCGAAGGTCACCTCGACCTCGGCGATGACCGGCGTCATCAACCAGCAGGGCGTGTTCTTCTTCGTCGACACGCACGTGCAGGAAGATCCCAGTGCCGAGCAGATCTGCGAGGCGACCCTGCAGGCCGCGTACCGCATGAAGCTGTTCGGGATCGAACCGAAGGTGGCGCTGCTGTCGCACTCCAATTTCGGCAGCCACGATTCCAAGGACGCGCTGAAGATGCGCCAGGTCCGCGAGCTGCTGCTCAAGCGCAATCCGCGCCTGAACGTGGACGGCGAGATGCAGGGCGATACCGCCTGGGACGAGGCGCTGCGCCAGAAGCTGCTGCCGGGTTCCACCCTGCAGGGTCGCGCCAACCTGTTCGTGCTGCCCAATCTGGAAGCGGCCAACATCGCCTACAACCTGGTGCGTGTGTTCACCGATGGCGTGGCGATCGGCCCGATCCTGATGGGCGTGAACAAGCCGGTGCACATCCTGACCACCAGCGCGACCTCGCGCCGCATCCTGAACATGACCGCCATCGCTGCGGTCGATGCGCAGATCCGCAAACAGCTGGAAGCGGAAAAGAAGGCGTAATCCTTCGTCACCGCGATCGGTAGCGCCGGGGCCTGCCCGGCGGGCGGGGCCCGCGGGCCCTGGGGGAGTGCGGCGGGCCGGGGCCGGCGCAAGCGGGCCCCGCGTTGGGTCGCGCGGGCCCTGCCCGGCGGGGCGCGCCGCGCGCAAAACCCGCCAGCCCGCCGGGCTGGCCCCGCCGCTACCGGTCAGCGCTTGCCGCCTCGTGCGGGTGCCGGCGGCGGGGCATCCGAACGCGGCTTGGCGTACTCGGCCCATAGCGCCGGCAGGCCCTTGCCGGTGTGCTGCTGCCACAGCGCCAGGGTGTACTGGCCGTTGCGCAGGGCCTTGTCCAGCGCCAGCACCAGGCCGGGGTGTCCAGCTTCGGCCCATTTCAGGAAGGCCCCGGTTACCCGGTAGCCGCTTTCCACGCTTTGGCCCTTGCCCACTTTGTCCGGCAGCGCCCAGCCCGCTGCGGCATTGTCCGTGCCGTAGCGGTCGCGGGCGTAGTCGGCGATGCCTTCCACCAGCCAGCCCGGTACCCGCGTGTCGCCGTAGCTCGGGTAGCCCTGCACGATGTGCATCGCCTCGTGGGTCACCAGGTCGATGTCATCGGGGTGCTTCACCAGCCAGCCCGGGTTGATGGTGATGGTGCTCGCCTTGTCCTTCTCGCCGACGTAGGCGACGCCGTCGTAGGCCGGATCGATCACGATGTGCACCTCGGCCGGTGCCGCCGGGTGGAAGTCCGCCCGTTCGCGCAGGTAGGCGGAATAGAACGTATCGACGATGCGCTGGCGTGCCGGTGCGGCCAGCGCACCGGTCGCATCCTGGTAGTGCAACGTGATGCCTTCGCGGGTGAACTGGCCATCGAAGGCCCGGCTCTGCGACGGCTGGGCCAGCGCAATGCCGGGCAGGGTGAATGCAGCAAGTGCAAGGGGCAGCAGGCGAATGCGCATGGGGTCACCGTACAGTGGAGGGGGACAGCAGTTCGATCTCAGCCAGCTGCAGGCGTCCCGGCGCAGTTACGCGCAGGCGGTACTCGGCATAGCGTGAGGGCGAGGCGATGCGGAACGGACGGGTCTGCCGCGCAGCACTGAAGTCTTCGCCACGCCGCTGGTCCAGCGTGGTCCAGCGGCCGTCGCCGTTACGGGCTTCCAGCGTCCATCCAGCCCCCCGGATCGGCCCTTCGCCGCTGGTCAGCGTATACATCGTCGGCGCGCCATCACCCACGGCGCTCAGCATGAGGGTGGCACCCGCGCCCAGCGGAACGGCCGTGGTCGCATCGTCGTCCAACAGCGCGGGCACGGCGCGGCCATCGGCCAGCGCAGCGCGCGTGCCGCTGCCCAGCAGATCGTGCAGCATCCGCGGTCGCTGGCCCGGTGCGGTCAGCGAACGGGGCACGTCGTCGGCGCCTGTGCCCCAGCGCGAAGGCTGCGGGCCCATCTCGAAGTCCAGCGTCGCGCCCTTGGCGATCACCTCGTGCGGTACCCAGGTCCGGGTCCATGGCGTGCCGTTGATCTTCAGCGACTGGACGTAGACGTTCTCCGCGGAGTTCTGCGGCGCGTTGACGGTCAGCACCGCGCCACCCTGCAGTTCCACCCGGGCGTGCCTGAATGCCGGGGAGCCGATCACGTATTCCGGCGCGCCCATCCGCAGTGGATACAGGCCCAGCGAAGCCAGCACGTACCATGCGGAGGTCTCGCCATTGTCCTCATCGCCCGGATAGCCCTGGCCGATCTCGCTGCCCACGTACAGCCGCGACAGGATCTCGCGCACGTGCTGCTGGGTCTTCCAGGGCTGCCCGGCGTACAGATACATCCACGGGATATGGTGCGCCGGCTGGTTGCTGTGCGCGTACATGCCCATGCGCACGTCGCGCGCTTCGGTCATCTCATGGATGATGCCGCCGTAGGAGCCTGCAAACGAGGCATCGGCGGTCTCCGGCGTGGCAAAGAAAGCATCGAGCTTGGCGGCCAGCCTGTCGCGGCCACCGTACAGCGCGGCCAGGCCCTCGCCATCGTGCGCGGCGGTGAAGGCGAACGTCCAGCCGTTGGATTCGGTGTAGTCGTGGCCCCACACGCGTGGATCGTAGTCCTTGGCGTCCACGCGCCAGCTGCCGTCGGCCTTGCGGCCCTGGAAGAAGCCGGCGGCAGGGTCGAACAGGGTCGCGTAGCCGGCAGCGCGGTAGCGGAAGTAGTCGGCTTCGGTGCTGTAGCGCTCGCGCTGCGCGGCGGTGGTCGCGCGCTTGGCCAGTGCCTCGGCCATGTTGGCGATGCCGAAGTCGTTCAGCGCGCCTTCCATCGTCCATGACATGCCTTCATGCACGTCGGCACTGGCATAGCCGCGGAACGTCGAGCGGTCCATGCCCTTGCGCCCTACATGGCGATCGGGCGGTACCACGGTGGCGTTCTTCAGCGCCGCGGCATAGGCCTCGGCGGGATCGAAACCGCCGACGCCCTTCAGCCATGCGTCGGCGAAGGCCACGTCGGAACTGGTGCCGACCATCAGGTCCGCGTAGCCCGGCGATGACCAGCGGGCGATCCAGCCGCCCGCGCGGTACTGCTCGATGAAACCCTGCACGAGCTGGCCGGCGTCCTCCGGCGTGAACAGCGCGTACGCCGGCCACGTCGTGCGGAACGTATCCCAGAAGCCATTGTTGACGAACACCCGGCCATCGCGCACGCCACTGAAGGTGCGGCTGTCACTGCCATCGGTGTTGTTCTCGCTGGCGCTGGCCTGGTTGGCGTAACGCCACTCGGGGGCGGCAGCGCTGCCGACGTTTTCGTGGCCGGAGTTGGGATACAGGTACAACCGGTAGAGGCTGGAGTACAGCGTGGTTTTCTGGTCGTCCGTGGCATCGCCGATATCGAAGCGGGCCAGGCGCGCATCCCAGGCATCCTGGGCGCGGCCGGCCACGCTTTCCAGCGTATCCGTGGCGGAAATCTCCAGAGCAAGGTTGTGCCGCGCCTGTTCGAGCGAGATCAGCGAGGTGGCAATGCGCATGGTGACGCGGCGATCGCTGCCGGCATCGAACTTGATGTAGCCGGTCGGTCGGCCGCTGTCGATGCGCCCGCTGCTGCGCCAGGGCCGGTCGAAGCGGGCCACCACGAACATGCGGCCGGCACCGTTGGACAGGCCGCTGCGCGTGTCGGTGTAGCCGGACAGTGTCTGCGTGGCCGCATCCAGTGTCAGCCCGCCGCGTGCGTCCACATTGTCGAACAGCAGGTTGGCATCACCTTCCGCAGGGAAATCGAAGCGGAAGACCGCGGCGTGGTCCGTGGGCGCGATGGAGGCGGCGATGCCGTTGTCGAAGCGCACGTCGTAGCGGTAGGGGCGCACGTTCTCGTGCGTGCGGTCGAAGGACAGTGCCCGCTTGCTGCGGTCGGCCTCGGGCACACCGCGGCTGGCCGATGGCATCACCTGGAAGGTCTGACGGTCGCCCATCCAGGGACTGGGCTGGTGACTCAGCGCGAGCGCCTGCAGCTGCGGGCGGTTGTTCGCATCGTTCTGCTCGTTCCAGCGGTACAGCCAGTTCAGTGCACCGGCATCGGTCACCGGGGTCCAGAAGTTGAAGCCGTGCGGCACCGCCGTGGCCGGGAAATTGTTGCCGCGCGAGAACGTGCCGTTGGCCTGCGTACCGCGGGTGGTCAGCACCCAGTCCGAGACCCGCTGCGGCACCTGCCGCGGCTGTGCATCCAGGCGCACGTCATCGATCCAGCCGGACACCGGCGCACCGTCGGCGCTGGCCACTTCCAGCTCGATGGCGACCACCCGGCGGCCGCGCAGCGCAGGCACATCGCCCAGGCGTACGGCCTTGCGCGCCCACTGCTGCGGGTACAGCGTTTTCGAATCGCCCTGCGCACGCGCGCCCACGGCGATGCCGTGCTGATCACGCGCGGAGCTGGCCGATACGCGGCTGCCATCGTCCAGGCGCAGGTCCAGCGAGACGTAGGTGGAGGCCACCGTGTCCTTGTCGACGATCTCCGGCAGCACCAGCCAGGACAGGGTGGTGTCGGCGTCGATGGTCAGGTCCGTGCTGAACAGGTCGCGCCGCGCCGCGCCACCGTCGGCCTGGTAGTGCAGCGCGCGCAGGCCGCTGTAGCCGGCGTTGCGCTTGGCCGCATACGGCGCCGCCGGACCGGTGCCGATCTGCACCTGCAGCGCGCCGCCGGCCTTGGCCGGTGCGGGCTCACCTGCCTCGAACGAGGTCTGCAGGCCCTGTGCCACTGCGGGCAGGGCGGGCGTGGCGCAGGCCAGGGCCAGGGCGAGCGGAAGCAGGGCGCGGCGCGGATCGGACAGGGTCATGCAGGGTCTCCCGGAAGGGCAGGCGGCAGGCAGGACCCGCATCGGCACGTACCACGGCCAGCATCGCGCCCGCCGCCCAGGGGCGGTGGAAAGGAGCGATGCCGGTCCGGTGGGGGCGGGCCATGCGATCGGGTCGTCGGAGTGGCCCCGATCCTGCCTCAGTGCGTTGCCCCCTGACAAGTGCAATTAGTTCGATCCAAATCCGGGAAAAACGTTTCATTTCAAATTATTGACAGAGGGATTGGATCGATTTAAAAGTGGCCGGGGTCCAGGCCCGGGGAAGGCGGCGTCCTTCCCGTCCCGATCCCAACCCTTCCATCTGTCCCGGAACACCCTGCATGCCCTGATCCGGGCGGGCGGCCTGCGCTTGCTGCTGTTGCCCGTCACCACCGTCCATCCACGACCCTCCCGTCCGTCCCCCACCGGCAGGACCGTCATCCGTCTCTGGAGAGCGCTTGATGAAACCGAGGTTGCTGTCGTTGTTGATGTCTTCGCTGCTGCTGTCGCCGCTGGCCGTGCAGGCCCAGTCCTCCAACGCAGGGGAGGGCGCCGATCCGCCGCGTACGCGCGACCTGGATGCGGTCACGGTGACCGGGTCGCTCATTCCGCGCGCGCAGGTGGAGGGCCCCTCACCGGTGACGACCATCACCGCCGAGCAGATCCAGGCGCAGGGTTTCACCACGGTGTTCGATGCGCTGCGCTCGCTGCCGGTCTCCAATGGGTCGGTGCAGGATTCCCAGGGAACCGGCTTCTACACTCCGGGCGCCAAGACCATCAGCCTGTTCGGTCTGGACCCCAGCTACACCCTTACCCTCATCAACGGGCGGCCGATCAACAGCTATCCGCTGGCCTACAACGGCAACACCAGCATCGCCGACATTGCCAACATCCCGCTGGGCATGGTCGAACGCATCGATGTGCTCACCGGTGGCCAGTCCTCGGTGTATGGCTCCTCGGCCGTGGCCGGCGTAGTCAACATCGTGCTGAAAGACCGCGTGGAAGGCACCCATCTGCGCTACCGCGTCGGTGGTTACAGCCAGGGCGGCGGTTCCAGCCAGCGCTTCAGCGCCAGCAGTGGGCAGACCTTCGGCAACCTCGATATCAGCTACGGGCTGGAATACATCAACCAGAAGGCGATCTACGCCTTCGACCGCAGCCGCATCGACAGCGTCAACGACAACCCGACCGGGCCGCAGGATCCATCGCGCAGCTTCCTGCGCATGCGCCAGGGGCCCAACGCCTACATCGACCCGGGCGCGGCCACCTGCGCGCCGCTGTCGAATCTGTTCGGTGGCAGCACCGTGTACGCGCACCGCGACATTTCCGGCGGTGGCTACTACTGCGGCACCCCCGACAACGTCGGCACCGCGTCGCTGTACAACGCCAGCCAGGACGTCAACGCGACCACCTTCCTGCGCTATCACCTCAGCCCGGATACCGAGTTGTACTCGGACATCCTGTTCGGCTTCAGCCGGCCGACCTACAGCGGTGGCAGCCCGTTCTGGAACAAGACCTTCTACAACCGCACCAGTGGCCAGTACGAGCAGTGGCAGCGCATCTACGCGCCCGAGGAAGTCGGCCTGGATGCCAAGGACCAGCGCGTCTACACGCGATCGCTGAACGTCACCGCCGGCGTGCGTGGCGTGCTGGGCAGCTTCGACTACGACGTCTACGTCAACCGTTCCAGCACCGATGTCACCCGCAAATCCACCGACTTCCTCGCCCGGAACGGCGTGGACGATTACTACCTGGGGCCGATGCTGGGCATGCAGGATGGCTACGAGGTCTACGCCCCGGACCTGTCGCGCCTGTACCAGCCGATCACCCGCGACCAGTACGACAGCTTCAGCGGCCTCAACCGTGCTGCATCCAGCGCGTCGCGCACAGCAGTGACGGCACTGCTGACCCATCGTTCGCTGTTTGCCCTGCCGGCCGGCGACGTCGGTTTCGCGCTGATCGCCCAGGGCCAGCGCGAGAAATTCTTCAACCAGTCGGCCGATCCCGATGCCGGTGTGCTGTTCCGCGGGCAGACCGCCGGCACCTCGGCGCAGGGCCAGCGGGATCTGTACGCGCTGGGTGCGGAACTGCAGGTGCCGATCATCGATACCTTCAGCGCCAACCTGTCCGGCCGCTACGACAAGTACGCCCTGCAGGGCGGTGGCGGCAACGGCAAGGCGACCTGGAAGCTTGGCCTGGAGTACCGGCCGATCGAATCGCTGCTGCTGCGTGGCAGCTACGCCACTGCGTTCCGTTCGCCGGACATGTTCTACCTGTTTTCCCGCGAGAGCAGCGGCTATACCACCAACACCGACCTCTACCAGTGCCGGCAGGCCGGTTACACCTCCGACAACTTCGATGACTGCGAGCAGTCCGGGTTGGCGGTGCTGTCTTCCAGTACCGGCAACCGCGATCTGAAGGACATCACTGCACGCACGTTCACCTATGGTGCGGTGTGGTCGACACTGGACAACGCGCTGACGTTGTCGGTGGACTACAACTCGGTGGTGATCGAGAACGAAGTGCGCATCCTCGGTACCGACAGCATCCTCGACACCGAGGCCAACTGCCGGCTGGGCGTATCGGAGAACGGGCAGACCCGCTTCGACATCACCTCGCCCACCTGCCAGCAGGTCCTGGGCCAGGTGCAGCGCAAGCCGGCTACCGATCCGCTCAACCCCAACGGTGTGGACAAGGTGTTCTCCTACCCGATCAACATCGCCAGCCAACGCCAGACCGGTGTGCAGGCAGCGCTGGACTATCGCTGGGGTACCTCCTCGGTGGGAGATTTCACGGTCAACGCGGGCTACTACCGCCCGCTCAAGCACACCACCCAGGACAAGGAAGGCGATCCGGTCTACGACCAGTTGTGCTGCGGCAATTCCAATGAACTGCACTACCGGGCCACGCTGGGCGTGAACTGGAAGCGCGGGCCGTTCAGCGCCAGTGCGTTCGGCGTGCGCAACGCGCCCACCTGGGACAGCCGTGGCGAGCAGCGCAACATCGGCCCGTGGACCACCTGGAACGCCACGGTCGGCTACCGCATCAATGACCTGGCCAGCCTGCTGCTGACGGTCAACAACCTGACCGACGAGATGCCGCCGATCGACCGCAGCAACGGCAACTGGCCGTACTACGATCAGGGCATCTACAACGCCTATGGCCGCTCGGCCTTCCTGGAGCTGTCGCTGGACTTCCAGTAGGCCGGGCGCTGGCAGGTCCCGGCTGTCAGGGGGCGGGGGCCAGGAAAGGACAGGGGCGGCCGGGTCGCCGCCCCAGGTGCTAGAATCGCAGGCCTCGCAATCCGTTCATCGACATCCGCCATGAGCCATACCGCCACCGCGCCCGCCAACGCCGAGAAGCGCTACACCGTGCACCGCAGCGACCTGCCGCTGAGCTGCCCGACCCCGGAGATGGCGCTGTGGAACTCGCATCCGCGGGTCTACCTGGCGATCGAAGACGAACCCAACGGTGAAGCGCAGTGCCCGTACTGCGGTTCCGTGTTCGTACTGGCTGACTGAACGGCCTTCACCGATGCGTCGACTGACCGTGGTGCAGTTGCTGCCGGCGCTGCACTCCGGCGGCGTCGAGCGCTCGACCCTGGAAATCGCGTCGGCACTGGTGGCAGCCGGCCATCGCGCGCTGGTGGTGTCTGCCGGTGGCCGCCTCGTTGAACCGCTGCTGGCCAGCGGTGCCGAGCATCTCACCCTCGATATCGGCCGCAAGTCGCTGCTGACCCTGCGTCATCTGCCGACCCTGCGTCGCCTGTTCGCCGAGGTCGGCGCCGATATCGTGCACGCCCGCTCGCGCCTGCCCGCGTGGCTGGGGCTGTATGCGATCCGGGCGATGCCGCAGGCGCAGCGGCCGCACTGGGTAACCACCGTGCACGGGCTGAACTCGCCCAGCCGCTACAGCGCGGTGATGACCAGCGGCGAGCGGGTGATCTGTGTCTCCAACAGCGTGCGCGAATACGTGCAGCGCCACTATCCGACCGTGCCGGAGGACCACCTGCGGGTGATCCCGCGTGGTGTCGATGTCAGTCAGTTCCCGCGGGTGGCGCGCGGTGATCGCCGGCCGCGCCTGTCGCTGGTGGCGGACTACCCGTGGCTGGCCGGGGTGGACGGGCCGCTGCTGCTGCTGCCGGGCCGTGGCACGCGCCTGAAGGGGCACG
Organism: Stenotrophomonas sp. STEN225; assembly: GCF_056756445.1. NCBI lineage: Bacteria > Pseudomonadati > Pseudomonadota > Gammaproteobacteria > Lysobacterales > Lysobacteraceae > Stenotrophomonas > Stenotrophomonas sp. STEN225. The sequence continues at coordinate 53,555 of NZ_JBRRBV010000008.1, forward strand.
CGCACGCGCTGCAGCTGCTGGCCGACGTCCGCGCTGCCGGCGTGCCGGCGCAGCTGTGGATGCTGGGCACCGACGAGCCGGGGCGCGAAGCCTATGTGGCCGACCTGCGCCGCCAGGCCGCCACGCTCGGCATCGCAGACGCGGTCCACATCAGCACGCCGACCGCCCGCATTGCCCAGGCCTATGCCGCCAGCGATCTGGTGCTGCAGCTGTCCGACAAGCCCGAAGCCTTCGGCCGTACCGTGGTGGAAGCACTGTCGGTGGGCCGACCGGTGCTCGGCTGGAACCACGGTGGGGTGGGCGAACTGCTGCAGCAGCTCCAGCCCACCGGTGCGGTACCGCTGGGAGATGCGCAGGCACTGGGTGAACGTGCGCTGGCCCTTCTGGCGCAGCCGCCATCGTTGCCGGGCCGTATCCCGTTTACCCTGCAGGCCATGCAGCGCGATACCCTCCGTCTCTATGCCGACCTCGCAGGCTGACACCGCAGCCGTCCTGCGCGATGAACGCGCCGGGCGCTGGGCGCCCTGGTGGGTGCTTGCCTACGTGGCGTTGTGGCCGCTGCCAGGCATCGCCGAGACCGTCCTGGGCCTGGGTGCAATCTATGCCGCAGTGCGCATGGTCATCCGCCGCCTGCAGCGCCGGCCGCATCTGCTGAGCCCGGCGGCCTGGGCGCTGACCTCGATCCTGTTCCTCGGCTACTGGTTGCCGCAGGCATTTTCCGCATTCGATGCGATCGACCCGTCGGCCTCGTGGACCAAGGCAGCAGCAGGCCTGCGCTACCTGCCCTTCATGTGGCTGGTAGCGATCGCAGTGGCCACGCCGGAGCGGCGCAGACTCACCCTGGGTGGACTGGCGGTGATCACCGGCGCCTGGACGCTGGATGCGCTGGTGCAGGCGGTGGCCGGCACCAGCCCATGGTTCTGGTCGCTGGAGCAGCTCAAACTGGCAATCAGCGGGCGTGCGCTGTGCCCGGCCGATGAAGCGGCGTTGGCCGACCGGCTCAGTGGCGTACTGGGCCCGTGCAACCTGAAATTCGGCCAGGTGCTGGCCAGCCTGTCGCCGTTCCTGCTGCTGCCGCTGGCGCGCCGCTTCGGTGCTGGCGGCTGGCTGCTGGCCGCTGCGGCCCTCGGCAGTGTGTTGCTGCTGGCCGGCTCACGCGCCTCGTGGATCACCTTCGCGCTCGTGCTGGCCTACAGCGGCGTGCGCCAGTTCGGCTGGAAGCGGCTGGCGCTGTTGGCGATGGTCGGGGTCCTGGGGGCCGGGGTCCTGGTTGCCAGCGTGCCGCAGCTGCGCGAGCGCGTGCTGCGCACGACGATGGCCTGGGAGGGGGACGAGACGGGCGTCGACCAGGCGTTGTCCGGGCGTGCGCGGATCTGGAGCGCAGCGGCCTGCATGATCGAAGCACATCCGATCAACGGTGTCGGCGCGCGTGGCTTCCGCGATGCGTATCCCGCCTGCGTCGCAGGGGAGGGAACCGCGGTGTGGGGCGCGGAACCGGCCCTGCACGCGCACCAGATCGTGCTGGAGATCCTGGCCGAGACCGGCGTGCTGGGCCTGCTGTTGTGGCTGGCCGCCGTGGCACAGGCCTGGCGGGCGTGGCGCTTCGCACCGACCGCGGCCCGCGAGCGGGCGCGGCCGGCGATGCTGGCGCTGGCGGTCACCGTGTTCCCGCTCAACACCCACCTGGCGTTCTACTCTGCGTTCTGGGGTGGGCTGACCGTGCTGCTGGCGGCGCTGTTCGCCGGCAGCCTGCTGGCGCATGACGCGGATGACTCACCACGCGCGATGGAAACGGGCAGGTGATCCGGGCGGATCCAGGCGTGCCTGGATCTATTTGTAGAAGTCGCTGCGCCCGCCGGGCTGGCGCTTGAAGCGGCGATGGATCCACAGGTACTGGTCAGGGGCTTCGCGCACCATCTCTTCGATCGCCTGGTTGACGCGCGCGGTATCGGCTTCCACATCCTCGCTCGGGAAGTTCTCCAGCGGCGCGCCGATCTTCAGGAAGTACTTCCCGCCTTCGCGGCGGTGGAAGTACGGAATGACCGCGCAACCGGTCATCCGCGCCAGCTGGTGGGTGGCGGTGATGGTGGCGGCGGTGTGGCCGAAGAACGGAACGAACACGGTGTCCTTGCCACGCATGTCCTGGTCGGGGGCATACCAGAGGAAGCCGCCCTTCTTCAGGTGGCGCACGGTGGCGCGGATGTCCTCGTTGGCGAACATCGCCTTGGCATAGCGCAGGCGGCCGAACTTCACCGCCCACTCGTACACCGGATTCTTGTGTTTGCGGTACATGCCGGACAGGTCGACGTAGTCGCACAGCAGGCGGCCGCACATCTCCAGGGTCATGAAGTGCCCGGACACCAGCAGCACGCCGCGACCCTCGGCCTGCATCTGCCGCAGGTGCTCCAGCCCTTCGATCTGCACCTGCGGGCGGATGCTGTCGATGCTGCCCCACCAGGCACGGATGCATTCGAACACGCCCACGCCCAGGGCATCGAAGCTGTCGCGAACCAACCGCTTGCGCCAGGCATCGTCCTTTTCCGGGAAACACAGTGCGAGATTGACCTCGGCTGCACGGCGACGGCTGCCGGCCAGGCGCCAGGCGATCGACCCCACCCCGCGACCGAGGGCGCGCTGCAGCATCCACGGCAGGCGGGCGATGGCGAAAGCGCCGTACATGGCGGCGAACATCGGCCAGTTGCGGGGATCGCGCAGTGACGGGCGGACGGCAGTGGAGGCATCGGACATGGCGCCATTCTAGCAATCCGGCTGCGTGTCTTTCCCGGGGGTGTCCCGTATCCTTGCCGCATGCGCAAAGACCCTGTCGAATGGATCCTGCGCGGCCTGTATTCGGTCGTGCTCTACATCCTGCTGCCGATCACCGTGTACCACCTGGTCTGGCGCGGCTTCCGGGTCCGTGAGTATTTCCGCCGCTGGGACGAGCGCTACGCCTCCTATCCCCAGCCCAGCGGCCAGCCACGGGTCTGGCTGCATGCGGTCTCGGTGGGCGAGGTCAACGCCGCCGCGCCGCTGGTCAACGCCCTGCGCCAGCAGCGCCCGGATATCCGCTGGGTCATCACCACCATCACCCCCACCGGCTCCGAGCGCGTGCGCGCGCTGTGGGGCGATGCGCTGGACCACGTCTACCTGCCGTATGACGTGCCCGGCAGCGTCAACCGTTTCCTCGGCCACTTCCAGCCCAGCCTGGCGCTGATCCTGGAAACCGAGCTGTGGCCGAACATGCTGTTCGGCTGCCGTGACCGCGACATTCCGGTCTACATCCTCAATGCCCGCCTGTCGGCCCGTTCGCTGCGTGGCTACCGGCTGCTGGCCGCGCTGATCCGCCGCGCGCTGCGCACGGTGACGTGCGTGGCAGCCCAGTCGCAGGACGACGCAGAGCGCTTCGTGCAGCTGGGGGCGGCGCCTGACCAGGTGCAGGCACTGGGCAACCTCAAATTCGACATCGCCACGCCGGACGTGCAGGCCTTCATCGAACAGTTCCACGCACGGGTGCCGGACACGCGACCGGTCTGGATCGCGGCCAGTACCCATGATGGCGAAGAGCAGGCGGTGATCGAACTGCACCGGCGCCTGCGCCAGCACCATCCGGACCTGCTGCTGCTGTGGGCACCCCGGCATCCCGAGCGCTTCCCGAAGGTGGAGGCGCTGGCGCGCGAGCAGGGCTGGAACGTGGCGACCCGCCGTGCGCAGCAGTGGCCGTCCGCCGATACCGACGCCTTCATCATCGACACCCTCGGTGAACTGATGCCGTTCTATGGCTGTGCGCAGGTCGCCTTCGTCGGCGGCAGCCTGCAGCCGATCGGTGGCCACAACCTGCTGGAGCCGGCGGCGATGGGCACTGCCGCGGTGACCGGTCCGCACCTGCACAATTTCTCGGAGATCTCGCGGCGCATGCGCGAGGCCGGTGCGCTGTTGATCGGCGAAGACGTGCAGGCGGTCGGCGGTCTGCTGCAGCACCTGCTGGAGGATCCGCAGGCCCGCGAGGACATGGCGCACGCTGGATGCACGCTGGTCAGCAATGGGCGCGGCGCGCTGCAGCGGACGCTGGCGCTGGTGGCCCCGCACCTGCCACCGCCCCGCGGCTGAGCCGCACGCGGCGCGCTTGCCGCCGTACTGTCGCGATCAACTGGATTAAGCCTGCTTGACGGCCATCGTTCTGTCGTCGCAGGACCGATTGCCGACGCCGCAACGTGCCTCGGATCACACCTCGCGGCATGCAGATGCAAATTGACTATCGATTGCCAACACAGGCTGCCAGCCTGATGTCGACCGTGCTTGGACGGCATCAAGGGAGCTTGAGATGAGCGGCAGCGATGGCCATCGGCTTGGAATGGATCATCTGGGCGTGATCCTGATGACGTTGCTGCTCGGTGGCAGTGTCATCGCACGGGTCGGTCAGTACACGGCGGCGCAGGCGGGGCCGGCCGTCGTTCTCAGTCTGCTGCTCGCAGCCCTCGGTGCGGCGCTGGTGCTGGCACGCCTGTACAGGGTGGTGACGCAGGCGGATATGGCCGATGGCCTGGATGGCCTGCATGGCCTGCTGGTGGCCGGCTGGGGGCGGTGGATTGCCCGCGTGCTGTGCCTGGCGTTGTTGCTGGAGTGCACGGCGACGCTGGCGGGTGCGGCGCAGTCCGGGGCTGGCCATCTGCATGCGGCACTGGCGGCGGCGAGCGCATCCAGCGCCGGTACGCTGCCGGTGCAGGTGACGGCCGCTGCAGGCCTGCTGCTGTTGGGAGCCGCCGCGCTGATGCGACCGTCGCGCACCGTGCTGCTGGTGTGCGCGCTGTTGACCGTGAAGATCGGCATCGGCGTGCTGCTGCTGGCGCTGGCGGCCCGGTATGTGCACTACGCGCACTGGATCCCATGGGTTCCCCCCGCCACTGCACCGTATCGCTTCGGCCTGGGAGGTGTGCTCGCCGCGGCTGTGCCGCTGCTGGGCATCTTTGCCAGCGCCGGCCTGGCACTGGGCGTTCCCGGGTTGCCTGTTGGCGGGCTGGCGCGACGCCCACTGACGATGCTCATGGTGCTCGTCGCGGCGACGCTGATGCTGATCGCACTGGCCGCACTGCAGGCGGGCCTGGTCGACTATCCAGCGCTGGCCAGCAGCCGGCCCTTGACGGTCGCGCTGCGAAGCCATCCCCAATTGTCCTGGATGTTGCCGTGGCTGCCGCTGGCAGGGTATGCAGGGTTGGCGGCGCTGCAGCTGGTGCTGCTGATGCTGGCGGCACGGCTGGCGCTGCCGCTGTGGCCGCTTGGAAACGAGGGCGACCCACCGGCGGCGTGCGTGGCGACCGTGGCGATCATCCTGTTGGCGACCCTGCTGGCGCTGTGGCTGCCGGCCGGCGTCTTGCCGACGATGCCGGGGCCGGTGGCACTGCTGGTGGTGGCCGCGTTGTGCCTGGGGGGACTCCAGCGGCGCAGCGAGGTGACGCGCTCGCCTGCCGACGCCGTGCTGGGCATGGTGGCAGCGGCGTTGTGCCTGCTGCCGCTCCTGCGCTAGATCCCATCGCGGCTGCACAAACAGAAAAGCCACCCGGTCGGGTGGCTTTCCGTCAACACAGGCGACGACGACTTACTGCGTGGTCGTGGCGGGGTTGCCCGCGTCCTGGGTCAGCAGGCGATTGATGTCCTGCAGTTCGGCCACGTCCAGCGCGCCCAGCGACTGGCTCAGCAGCAGGCGGTTCTGCAGGAAGGTGTAGCGGGCCTGCGCATAGTCCAGCTGTGCCGAGAACAGGATGCGCTGGTTCTGGATCACGTCCAGCACCGTACGGGTACCCACTTCCAGGCCGACCTGCGAGGCGTCGTACGCGCTCTGTGCCGAGACGACGGCCAGGCGGCGCGCTTCCACCTCGCTGATGCCCTGCACCAGGGTCTGGTAGGCATTGCGGGTGTTGCGATCCAGCGCGCGCTTCTGCTGCTCGTAGCCATCCTGGGCGATGTCACGCTGGGCCAGCGCCTGGCGCACGCCGGACTGGGTGGCGCCGCCGGCGAAGATGGGCACGCTGAGGGTCAGGCCGATGCTGTTGGTGCGCGCATCCGGGGACAGCGAACCCGAACCGGTGCTGTCGCCCCAGGTCGCGGTCTTGCCCCAACTGCCGCCCAGCGACAGCGTCGGGTAGTGGGCGCCACGGGCGGCCTGCACGCCGGCCTCGGCCGCGCTGACCTTCAGCTCCTGCGCCTTCAGCGACGGGTTCTGGCTGGTCGCCTGCTGCACCAGTTCATCGATGTTGCCGCGGTTGGCCGGCACTTCGGGACGGAAGTCGGCCGGCAGCCCCTTGAGGTTCAGCACCGGCTGGCCGGTAAGTTCGGTCAGCGCCTGGTAGTTATCGGCCAGGGTGTTCTGCGCGACGATGGTGTTGGCGCGCGCCTGGTCATACTGCGCGCGCGCTTCGTGCACGTCGGTGATCGGCGCCAGGCCCACTTCCAGGCGCTTGTCGGCGAAGTCGAACTGCTTCTTCGCGGCCGCTTCGTTGGTCTGTGCGGCATTCAGCGATTCGATCGCCACCAGCACGTTGAAGTAGGCCGCCGAGGTGCGGACGATCAGGCTGTCGTTGGCCGAATCCAGGGTGAAGTCAGCCGCCTTGCTCAGTTCGCGCTGCGAGCGCAGGTTGTTGATCTGCGTCCAGTTGAACAGGGTCTGCGAACCGTCGATCGTGTAGTTGCGGCGCTTGCTGCTGACCGTGCCGGTATTGGCATCGGCGTTGGCTTCGCTGCGTGTGCGGTTCAGCGTGGCCTGGCCGTTGATCTGCGGAAGCAGGGCAGCGCGCGCCTGCACGGCGCCTTCCTTGTCGTACAGCCGGGTGGATTCGGCGGCCGACAGCTGCGGATCGCCGTTGCGCGCCATCTCGTAGACCTGCAACAGGTCAGCGGCATGGGCAGACAACGGCAGCAGGGCAGTGGCCAGCGCAACAGCGAGGGATCGGCGGATCATTGCGGCTTCCTTGGACTCAGAGGTGGAACTGGGGTGCCGGGGCGGCACCGCGCAGGTAATCGATATCGGTCTCGAACAGGGATTCGGTGCTGCCATCGGCCTTGATCAGAAGCGCTTCCATCGCCGGCGAACGGCCCTGGATCACGAACAGGCGACCACCCGGACGCAGCCACGAGGCGAACTGTGACGGCACCACGTTGACAGCACCAGTGACACAGATCACGTCAAAGCGACGTTCGGTCTGCCACGCCAGCGCGTCAGCCACTTCCACCCGGACGTTGGTACCCAGGCCGGAGGCATCCAGCCGCGCGCGCGCGGCGGTCGCCAGTTCCGGGTCGATCTCCAGGCTCAGCACGTCGCGCGCCAGCGCGCCGATGCAGGCGGCCAGGAAGCCGCTGCCCGTGCCGATCTCCAGCACTTCGTCACCCGGTTGCAGGTCCAGCGCCTGCAGGGTACGGCCCTCGATGACGGGCTTCATCATCTTCTGGCCATTGCCGATCGGCAGTTCAACATCGGCGTAGGCCAGTGCCCGGTGCGCGTCGGCGACAAAGGCCTCGCGCGGCAGGCGGGCCAGGACGTCGAGCACCTTGATGTCCAGCACGTCCCAGGGACGGATCTGCTGTTCCACCATCAGTTCGCGGGCGTGGGCGTAATCAATCGTCATGAGGTTCAAATCCAGCGCAGTGGGCCGGCCATTTTACCGGTGCCGGAGGCCGGCGGCGCGCCCAGAGCATCCGCTGCCGGGGGGCCGGGGTCGCAGTGCCGGAAGTCATCGCGACCACCGGTTCGTTCAGCTTTGCCGTTTCAGCCGGTTCCGGCTCCTCCGGGCGCATAGGCGCGCAGGAAGAAGTCGACGCTGGCCGCCACGTGGGTGACAGGATCGATCTCCACCGATGACAGTGGCATGCCGCACATCATATGCATGTGCACTTCACCCTTGACCAGGGTCAGGAACTGCTGCCCGGCCAGGTGATGGTCGGGAATCTGCAGCTCGCCCCGCTCGCTGCGCGAGCGCAGGAAGTCGGCCAGCGCCTCGCAGGTGCGCTCGGGCCCGGCCTGCCAGAACAGCTCACGCAGGCGTTCGTCGGTCTCCGGGGCCATCATCACCCGTTGGATCGAGATCGCCGCGTCGGAGGTGATCAGCTTGAAGAAGGCCAGGCCGATCCCGATCAGCTGGTCTCGCAGTGGCCCTTCGGCGTCGGCCACGAACAGCGCATCCGGCAGCATCTCGATGCATTTGGACTGCACGGCCTCGGAGAACAGGGTCTCCTTGTCGCCGAAATGGCTGTACACCGTCAGCTTCGACACGCCCGCCTGGGCAGCGATGCTGTCCATGCTCACACCGGTATAGCCCTGTTCGATGAACAGGGTCTTGGCCGCCTCGAGGATCGCCGCGCGCTTGCCAAGATCCTTGGGACGCCCGGGTCCGGCGGCCTTGGCAGCAGGCTTGGCCGACGGCTTGCGGGAAGTGGAAGAACTCATTGCGGTAATACTAGACCAAGCGGTTCGATATTTATACTATACCGGCCAGTTTACTAAATTGGGCCGGACGTTGCGGCTCCCCTGCTGAACTCAGTGTTGTCAGGACGTTGACCGATGAAGATCGTGCGCTGGATGGGCGGTATCGTGTGGGTGGCTGCGTTGGCAGCCTGTTCGGGACAGGAGCAGGCGCCACCGGCGGCCGTGCCGGTGCTGGTGGTGCATCCCGGCGAGCAGGTCGGGCAGGCGCCGGCGGCGTTTCCCGGTACGGTCCGGGCACGCCAGGAGAGCCCGCTGTCGTTCCGCGTCGGCGGCAACCTGGTCAAGCGCCACGTGGACGCCGGCCAACGGGTGAAGAAGGGGGACGTGCTGGCCGAGCTGGATGTCGCCGACTTCGCCCTGCAGGCGCGTGCCTCGCAGGCGCAGCTGGCTGCGGCCGAAGCCGATCTGGTACGTGCCCGCGACGATCTCAAGCGCTACCAGGTGCTGGCCGACCAGCAGCTGGTCAGCCGCTCGCAGCTGGATCAGCAGTCTGCCGCGTTCAAGGCCGCGCAGGGCCAGGCCAACGCGGCCCGGGCCAACCTGGACGTGCTGCGCAACCAGGCCGGCTACGCCCAGCTGCGTGCGCCGGCCGATGGTGTGATCGCCAGCCGTGAGGCGGAAGCCGGGCAGGTGGTGGCCGCGGGCCAGACCATCTTCAACCTGGCCGCAGACGGTGGCCGCGAAGTGCTGATCGACCTGCCGGAAGCCACCATCCGCGACTACGCGGTAGGCCAGCCGGTGGAAGTGGAGTTGTGGAACCGCCCGGGGCAGCGCCTGCCCGGCACGATCCGCGAGATCGCCGCCGCCGCCGATCCGCAGGCGCGGACCTACGCAACCCGGGTCAGCCTGCCCGCCGATGCACTGGCCGATGTCGAGCTGGGGCAGAGCGCGCGCGTGTTCAGCAGCGCCGGCCGCCACGGCACCCTGCAGCTGCCGATGGCCGCTCTCCAGCGCGGTGCAGGTGGCGCAACCAGTGTGTGGGTGGTGGACCCGGCCAGCAGCACGTTGAAATCGGTCACCGTCAGCACGGGCGCCTATGGCATCGACGCCGTGCCGGTGCTGTCCGGCGTGGACGCCGACGACTGGGTGGTGGCTGCGGGCGGCCATCTGCTGCGATCCGGCCAGAAGGTCGTGGCGGTGGACCGGCAGAATCGCCCGGTGCTGAAGCCCGCAGCGCCGGCTGCCGCACCGAAGGCGAAGGAGTAAGCCTGTGCGCCGTTTCAATCTATCCGAATGGGCGCTGGGCAACCGCGCGCTGGTGCTGTTCGCCATGCTCGCCTTCGCCCTCATCGGCGCCTGGTCGTACAAGCATCTGGGCCAGTCCGAGGATCCGCCGTTCACCTTCAAGGTGATGGTGGTACGCACGATGTGGCCGGGCGCGACCGCCGAGCAGGTCTCGCGCCAGGTGACCGAGCCGATCGAGAAGGCGCTGCTCAACACCGGGCAGTACGAGTTCATCCGCTCGTATTCGCGCCCGGGCGAGTCGCAGGTGATCTTCGCGGCCAAGGACAGCCTGCGCTCCAAGGCCATTCCGGACCTGTGGTACCAGGTGCGCAAACGCGTGGGCGACATCAAGCCGAACCTGCCGCGCGAAATCGTCGGTCCGTTCTTCAACGATGAGTTCGGCGACACCTTCGGCAACATCTACGCGCTGACCGGGCAGGGCTTCGACTACGCCGTGATGCGTGACTACGCCGATCGCATCCAGCTGGAACTGCAGCGGGTGCCGGACGTGGGCAAGATCGAGCTGCAGGGCCTGCAGGACGAGAAGGTCTGGATCGAGCTGTCCAACACCAAGCTGGCCACGCTGGGCGTGTCGCTGCAGCAGGTGCAGCAGGCGCTGGCCGACCAGAACGCGATCAGCGCCACCAGCTTCTTCGAGACCCCGACCGATCGCGTGCAGCTGCGCGTGACCGGCCAGTTCCAGAGCATCGATGACATCCGTCGCTTCCCGATCCAGGCCGGCGACCGTACGGTGCACCTGGGCGATATCGCCGAGATCAAGCGCGGCTTCGCCGATCCGGCGTCGCCGAAGATGCGCTTCATGGGTGAGGATGCGATCGGCATTGCGGTCGCGATGAAAGACGGTGGCGACATCCTGAAGCTGGGCTCCACGCTGGATGCCGAGTTCGAGCGCCTGCAGAAGACGCTGCCGGCGGGCATGCACCTGCGCAAGGTCTCCGACCAGCCGCATGCGGTGGAAGAGTCGGTGGGTGAGTTCGTGCAGGTGCTGACCGAAGCGGTGGTGATCGTGCTGCTGGTGAGCTTCTTCTCGCTGGGCCTGCGTACGGGCCTGGTGGTGGGCGTGACCATTCCGCTGGTGCTGGCGATGACCTTCTTCGTCATGCACTACTTCGATATCGGCTTGCACAAGATCTCGCTGGGCGCGCTGGTGCTGGCGCTGGGCCTGCTGGTGGACGATGCGATCATCGCGGTGGAGATGATGGCCACCAAGATGGAACAGGGCTACGACCGCCTGCGCGCGGCCAGCTTCGCCTGGGAATCCACGGCGTTCCCGATGCTCACCGGTACGCTGATCACGGCGGCAGGTTTCCTGCCGATCGCCACGGCGGCGTCAAGCACCGGTGAGTACACCCGTTCGCTGTTCCAGGTGGTGACCATCGCACTGGTGGTGTCATGGATTGCGGCGGTGCTGTTCATTCCGTACCTGGGTGACAAGATGCTGCCGGATCTGTTCAATCCGCAGCTGCCCAAGCCGGACAGCCTGGCCGGTCGCTGGCGTGCGAAGCGCCTGGCCTGGGCCGATCGCCATCCGGCGCTGCTGCGCTGGGTCGCACCGAAGGAGCATGCACACGACCACGATCCGTACCAGCGGCCGTTCTACACGCGTTTCCGCCGTTTCCTGGACATGTGCCTGCGCCACCGCTGGTGGGTGATCGCAGCAACGTTGGCCCTGTTCGTGTTCTCGTTGCTGATGTTCCGCTTCGTGCCGCAGCAGTTCTTCCCGGATTCGACCCGCCCGGAACTGATGGTGGATATCGAACTGGCTGAAGGCGCGTCGCTGCAGGCCACGCAGGCGCAGGCCAGCAAGCTGGAAAAGCTGCTGAAGGGCCGTGAGGGCATCGCCAACTACGTGGCCTATGTGGGTACCGGTTCGCCGCGCTTCTACCTGCCGCTGGACCAGCAGCTGCCGGCGACCAACTTCTCGCAGTTCGTGGTGCTCACCGAAGACGCCAAGGCGCGCGAGGCCACGCGCGATTGGCTGCTGAAGGACGTGATCCCGCAGTTCCCGGATGTGCAGATGCGCGTGACGCGGCTGGAGAACGGTCCGCCGGTGGGCTACCCGGTGCAGCTGCGGATCTCCGGCGAGCACATCGAGCAGGTGCAGGCGATCGCACGCCAGGTACAGGACAAGGTGCGGGAGAACCCGCATGTGATGAACGTGAACCTGGACTGGAGCGAGCCGAGCAAGGTCGTGCGGCTGGTGCTGGACCAGGACCGTGCGCGCGCGCTGGGCGTGAGCAGTGCGCAGGTGAGCCAGCTGCTGGGCACTTCGCTGTCGGGCATGAGCGTGAGCACCTATCGCGAGGGCAACCGCCTGATCGAGATGCTGCTGCGGGGTCCGGAGAACGAGCGCGTGCAGCTGGGCATGCTGGGCAGCCTGGCCATTCCCACCGCCAATGGCACGTCGGTGACGCTCTCGCAGGTGGCGCGCCTGGAGTACGTGTTCGAGGACGGCATCATCTGGCATCGCAACCGCCTGCCGACCGTGACCGTGCGTGCCGATATCAGCGACGGCAGCCAGGCGCTGGACGTGGTGCAGCAGATCCTGCCGACGCTGGATAGCATCCGCGCTGCACTGCCGAGCGGTTACCTGCTGGAAACCGGCGGAACGGTGGAGGATTCGGCACGTGGCCAGGACTCGATCAAGGCAGGCATGCCGTTGTTCCTGATCGTGGTCGCAACGCTGCTGATGCTGCAGCTGCGCAGCTTCTCGCGTGCGGCGATGGTGCTGGTGACGGCACCGCTGGGCATCATCGGCGCGACCTTGTTCCTGCTGCTGTTCCGTGCACCGTTCGGGTTCGTGGCGCTGCTGGGCACGATCGCGCTGGCCGGCATGATCATGCGCAACTCGGTGATCCTGATCGACCAGATCCAGCAGGACATCGATGCCGGGCATGATCGCTGGCATGCGATCATCGACGCGACGGTGCGGCGTTTCCGCCCGATCGTGCTGACCGCCCTGGCGGCGGTGCTGGCGATGATTCCGCTGTCGCGCAGCGCGTTCTATGGCTCGATGGCGATCTCGATCATGGGCGGGTTGATCGTGGGTACCGTGCTGACCCTGGTGTTCCTGCCGGCGCTGTATGCGGCGTGGTTCCGGGTGAAGCCGGATGAATCCGGGGCGTAATGCCCCCGGGTTCCAGGGCCACCGCCTCTGGCAGGTGCCAACCCTGATTGGCACGGCTCTGCTCGCGGGATCTGCTTTCTGTAGAGCCGAGCCATGCTCGGCTGCTCTTTGCGCGATGATGGAATGAGTCGAGCATGGCTCGACTCTACAGAAGCATCCACGCATGGCGTGGATCTACTGCAGTTGCAGGCCGCTCCGCAGCAGTGGCACCAGCCACTCCAGGAATACGTGCACGCGCTGTGCCCGATGCTGCCGATGCGGTTGCAGCAGGGTCACCGGCAACGGTTGTGCGACGTGCCGTGGCATCACTTCCACCAACGTGCCGGACTGCAGCTCGTCCTGCACGTCATAGCGCGGAATCTGCAGCAGTCCCAGTCCGGCCACGCAGCAGGCGATCGAGGCTTCGGCGCTGTTCACCCGCACCCAACCCTGCATGGGCAGCGTGCGCAGCTGGGTTCCGTCCTGCCATTCCCACGGTTCCACCCGCGCGGTCGTCGGCGAGGCGTAGTTCACCGCCCGGTGCTGCTGCAGGTCCGTCGGTTGCTGCGGGACGCCGTACGCGCGCAGGTAGGACGGCGCGGCCACGTTGACGAAGTCCAGCGTGCCCAGCGTGCGCGAAACCAGGCTGGAATCGCCCAGCTGGCCGACCCTCAACACCGCATCGCAGCCTTCCTCGATCAGGTTCACTGCGCGGTCGGTCATGCCCAGATCCACCTCCACCTGTGGGTAACGGGCGAAGAAGTCAGGCAGCGCCGGTGCCACGATGCGCCTGCCGATGCGGCTGGGTACGTCGATCCTCAGCAGGCCGACCGGCTGCGCGTCCTCCTGGCGGAACAGCGATTCGGCATCTTCGACCTCGGCGATCAGGCGCAGGCAGCGGGCGTGGAACACATCGCCATCGTGGGTGGTGGAGACGCGTCGCGTCGAGCGTTGCAACAGGCGCGTGCCCAGCCGCTGCTCCAGTTCGGCGACCGCCGCCGATACCGTGGAACGGGGCAGTCCGAGCTGATCGGCGGCGCGGGTGAAGCTGGCGCACTCCACCACCCGGCTGAAGATGCGGAAGCGGTCGATCCGATCCATTGTTCGCTCGTTCTGGAAAGTTAAGTCAATGTTGCGGGCTTTATCCGCATTTTCCGCACGATATCGTCATTGGGGCAGGGTTGCCATCCCGGACAGCCCCACTCCGAGACCGAAGCCATGACCGACCACTCCCTCAAGGGCAAGACCGTGCTGATCGCAGGCGGTGCCAAGAACCTCGGTGGCCTGCTCGCCCGCGATTTCGCCGCCCACGGCGCCGGGGCCATCGTCATCCATTACAACAGCGACGCCAGCCAGGCCGACGCCGAAGCGACCGTCGCGGCGGTCCAGGCCGCGGGAAGCAAGGCCGTGGCGCTGCAGGGCGACCTGACCTCCGCTGCCGCGATGGAGCGCCTGTTCGCCGACGCTCTCGCAGCCGTCGGCCGTCCCGATGTCGCCATCAATACCGTCGGCAAGGTCCTGAAGAAGCCGCTGCTGGAGATCAGCGAAGCGGAGTACGACGAGATGAGCGCGGTGAATGCCAAGGCGGCGTTCTTCTTCCTCAAGGAGGCCGGCCGTCACGTCAATGATGGTGGCCGCATCTGCACCCTGGTGACGTCGCTGCTGGGCGCCTACACGCCGTTCTACTCCAGCTATGCAGGCACCAAGGCGCCGGTGGAGCACTTCACCCGCGCGGCATCGAAGGAGTTCGGCGAGCGGGGCATCTCGGTGACCGCGATCGGTCCCGGGCCGATGGACACGCCGTTCTTCTATCCTGCCGAGAGTGCCGATGCGCAGGCGTATCACAAGACCGCGGCGGCGCTGTCCGCGTTCACCCGCACCGGTCTGACCGACATTGCCGATATCGTGCCGTGGATCCGTTTCCTGGTCACCGACGGCTGGTGGATGACCGGGCAGACGGTGCTGGTCAACGGTGGCTACACCACCAAATAACCGGGCCACGCCGGGCGCGGCTCCACCGCACTGCACCTGTGGCGCCGGGCCATGCCCGGCTCATGCAACAGCCATCGGGCATGGCTCGACGCTACAGGTGCCGCCCGGCGGGTCAGCCCAGCTTCGCCAGCACGGCGTCGGTCGCCGCCGCCGTGCTCACGGCCTGGCCCTTTGCAGCCAGATCAGCAGTGAACACGCCATCATCCAGCACCGCGTGCACGGCCGCCTCCACAGCCGCCGCTTCGGCATCCAGGCCCAGCGAGTGGCGCAGCAGCATGGCCGCGCTGAGGATCGTCGCGTAGGGGTTGGCGATGCCCTTGCCGGCGATGTCCGGTGCCGAACCGTGGATCGGCTCGTAGATGCCGACCGCACCCGGTTCTCCCAGTGATGCCGACGGCAGCAGGCCCAGTGAGCCGGCCAGCATCGAGGCCTCGTCGGTGAGGATGTCGCCGAACATGTTTTCGGTCACGATCACGTCGTATTCGCGTGGCTTGGCCAGCAGGTGCATCGCCATCGAATCGACCAGCTGGTGTTCCAGCGCGACGTCCGGGAACTCCTCGCGGCCGATGCGGGCGGCGACGTCGCGCCACAGGCGGGACGTCTCCAGCACGTTGGCCTTGTCCACCGAGGTCACCTTGCCTCGGCGCTGCTGTGCCAGGCGGAACGCGCTGCGCAGCACGCGCTCGATTTCGGCCACGGTGTAGCGGCAGAGGTCGCTGGCGCTGTCGGCATCGCGGGTCTTGTCGCCGAAGTAGATGCCGCCGGTCAGTTCGCGTACCACCACGAAGTCCACGCCCTTGAGCAGTTCGGCCTTGATCGGCGATGCCCCCAGGGCGGCATCATGGGTACGCACCGGCCGCAGGTTGGCGTACAGGCCCAGCGCCTTGCGGATCGCCAGCAGGCCCTGCTCGGGGCGCACCTTGGCGTTCGGGTCGGACCACTTCGGTCCACCCACTGCACCCAGCAGCACGGCATTCGCGGCCTGGCATGCGGCGAGGGTGGCGGCGGGCAGGGGCTCGCCATGGCGATCGATGGCGATGCCACCGATATCGTGCTCGCTGAACGTGAAGGTGTGGTTGAAGCGTTCGCCGATGGCTTTCAGGACCGCAACCGCAGCGGCGGCCACTTCCGGGCCGATGCCATCACCGGGGAGTACAACGATCTCAGCGTGCATGCTCACTCTCGTAACGTTCGATGTCAGGGACGCGGCCCAGCAGATAACCCAGTTGATCGACGCCTTCCAGCAGACAGGTCTGCGAGAAGCCATCCAGCGGGAAGGAGTAGACCCGGCCATCCGGCGTACGCAGCTCGCGTGCCGCCACGTCGATGGTCAGTTCGTCGTCGGGGCGCTGCATCAGCGCCTGAACGTCGGCTTCGTCCAGGACAATCGGCAGCAGGCCGTTCTTCAGTGAGTTGCCACGGAAGATGTCGGCGATCTCGCTGCTGACGATGGCGCGCAGGCCCAGGTCGGTCAGCGCCCACGGCGCGTGCTCGCGCGAGGAACCACAGCCGAAGTTGCGGCCCGCCAGCAGGATGCTGCGGCCGGCGTTGTGCGGCTGGTTGAAGGCGAAATCGGCCACCGGCGAACCGTCGGACTGCCAGCGCCAGTCATTGAACGCGTTGCGGCCCAGTCCGGCACGCTCGGTGGTGGACAGGAACCGGGCCGGAATGATCTGGTCGGTGTCGATGTTGGTCTGGCGCAGCACGACGCTGGACGAGGTCAAGGTGCGGAAACCGGCCATTACGCCACCTCCTGCGCGAACAGTTCGCGGGTATCGGCCACGTGGCCCTTCACCGCCGCCCAGGCGGCGCTCATCGGCGAGGCCAGCAGTGTGCGCGAGCCCGGCCCCTGGCGGCCCTCGAAATTGCGGTTGCTGGTACTCACTGCCAGTTGGCCGGGGGCGACCAGATCACCATTCATGGCGATGCACATCGAGCAGCCCGGCTCGCGCCATTCGGCACCGGCTGCACGCACGATCTCATCGATGCCCTCCGCTTCGGCCTGGCGCTTGACGATCTCCGAGCCCGGTACCACCAGCATGCGCACGCGCTCGGCGACGCGGCGGCCACGCAGCACCTGTGCCACTTCGCGCATGTCGCTGAGGCGGCCGTTGGTGCACGAACCGACGAACACGACATCGACCGGCGTGCCGGCCAGTGCCTGGCCGGCCTGGAAGTGCATGTAGTCCAGGCCCTTCTGCGCGGCGGCGTCGTTGGCCGCAGGAATCGGCACATCGACCGCGATGGCGGTGCCGGGATGCGTGCCCCAGGTCAAGGTCGGACGGATGTCGGCTGCATCGATGTGGACTTCGCTGTCGAAGCGCGCGCCTTCATCGCTGCGCAGTTCCTGCCAACGGGCCACGGCCGCCTCGAAATCGGCGCCCTTGGGGCCGCGTGGCGTGTTGGCGACGAAATCGAAGGTGACCTGGTCCGGTGCCACCATGCCCGCGCGCGCGCCGGCCTCGATGGACATGTTGCACAAGGTCATGCGCTGCTCCATGTCCATCGCTTCGATGGTGCTGCCACGGAACTCGATCACATGGCCGGTGCCGCCGTTGACGCCGATCACACCGATGATGTGCAGGACCACGTCCTTCGCGCCGACGCCCGGCGCCAGGGGACCGTCGACCGTGATTGCCAGCGTCTTCGCCTTCCGCTGCAGCAGGCACTGTGTTGCCAGCACATGACCCACTTCGCTGGTGCCGATGCCGAAGGCCAGCGAGCCGAACGCACCATGGGTGGAGGTATGGCTGTCGCCGCAGACGATGGTCATGCCGGGCTGGGTGAAACCCTGCTCGGGCGCGATGACATGGACGATGCCCCGGTTGTCCGAGCTCATGTCGAACAGTTCGATGCCGTGCTCGCTGCAGTTGCGCGCAAGCGTGGCGACCTGCGCCTCGGAGGCGGCGCTGGCGTACGGCAGCCGGCCGTCGGCGGTGGCCGGCAGGGTCGGCGTGGAATGATCCATCGTCGCCTTGGTGCGGTCCGGCCGGCGTGGGCGGAGACCGCGTTCGCGCAGCTCGGTGAACGCCTGCGGCGAGGTCACCTCGTGGATCAGGTGCAGGTCGATGTACAGCACCGCAGGGGCGCTGTCGGATTCGGGAACGACCACGTGGGCGTCCCACAGTTTGTCGTACAGGGTGCGGGGTGCGGAGGTCATGCGGTTGCCTGGCAGAAGTACGATTGAACGAACATCGGGAAATAACGGGAAAGGGTCAAGTCAACGGCGGCGCGCGAGTACGCGCAGGCGCACGTAGTCAGCCAGCGGCTGGCCCGCCGCGTTGCGGGGCAGGTCGGCCAGCAGGGCCGCGGCGGCCTCGCGAACGGTGGCACGGGCCTCGACCGGCAGGTCGTCCAGCAGCGGGGCGGCGAACACCCGCAGCCATCCTGCCACGCCGGTCGGCAGTGCGGTGGGGCGCGGCAGGCATTCGATCAGCTGCACCTGGAAGCCGTGCTGGCGCAGGCGGTCGGCATAGGCGTCGGCGGTCGGGAAATACCACTGGAAACCGCTGGCGCCATGGCCATGCGCAGCACGTGCGGCCTGCACCGCGGCGATGATGGTCGCCACGTTGCCATGGCCACCGAACTCGGCCACGAAGCGGCCGCCGGGACGCAGTGCACGGCGCACGCCTTCCAGCACGGCGTCGGGGTGGCGCATCCAATGCAGCGCGGCGTTGCTGAACACCGCGTCGAACGCGCTGTCGAAGGACAGGGCATGGCCGTCCATCACCTGCGCATCGACGCCGCGCGCGCGCGCGGCGATCACCAGTTCCGGCGACGCGTCCACGCCGTGGATGCGTGCACCGCTCAACGCCAATTCACTGCTGAGCACCCCATCGCCACAGCCCAGATCGAGGATGTGCTCACCGGCGCGCGGGTCGAGCAGGCGCGACACCGCGCCGCCGAGCAGCGGCACGAAGCCGGCATCGATCGCATAGTCCTGGGCGTTCCACTGCTGGCCCGCCGTAGCGGACGTGGTCGTGTCGAAGGCGCTCATGTCAGGTTTCTCAGGCGGTGGCAGGGGTGGCGGTTTCGCTGACGCTGCTGGCAGCAGCCTGGCGTTGGCGCAGCAGCCGGTTGGCAACGTCCAGCCAGGCCAGCGCGGAGGCTTCGATGATGTCCTTGCTGGTGCCGGTGCCGTCGTATTCGATGCCGTCGTGGCGCACGCTCAGGTTGGCCTCGCCGCGTGCATCGGCACCGATGCCGACGCTGTGCACGTGATAGCTGTCGAGCATCAGCTGCACGCCGGTGGCGGCCGACAACGCGCCGAACAGCGCATCCACCGGGCCATCGCCCTGCGCGGTCTCGGCCACGCGGTTGCCGTCCGGGTCGGACAGCTCGACCAGTGCATTGGCGCGACTGCCGACATCGCTGATGGTCATCGAGGCCAGGCGATAGCCCTGTGCATTGGCGCCGCCCTGCATCAAGGTCTGCAGATCGGCATCGGTGACCACCCGCTGCTGCTCGCACAGGCCCTTGAACTGTTCGAACACCAGCTTCAGCTCTTCTTCGTCCAGCCAGAAGCCCAGTGCACGCAGGCGCGCTTCGACGGCGGCACGGCCACTGTGGCGGCCCAGCACCATCTGCGAATCCTCCCAGCCCACGTCTTCCGGGCGCATGATTTCGTAGGTGCCGCGATGGCGCAGCATGCCATGCTGGTGGATGCCCGATTCATGGGCAAAGGCATTGGCGCCGACGATGGCCTTGTTGCGCTGCACCGGCATGCCGACCAGGCGCTGCAGCAGCTGCGAGGTGCCGACGATGCGCGGGGTGTTGATCGCGGTGTCCTGCTCGTAGAAGGCCTGGCGCACCTTCAGCGCCATCGCGATTTCTTCCAGTGAGCAGTTGCCGGCGCGTTCACCGATGCCGTTGACGGTGCACTCGACCTGGCGGGCGCCGCCCTCGATGGCGGCCAGGGAGTTGGCCACAGCCAGTCCCAGGTCGTTGTGGCAGTGCGCGCTGAAGATCACGTTGGCGGCATTGGGCACGTCGGCCACGCCGGCAATGACCTGCTGGAACATCGCGCGGATTTCCTCCGGCGTGGTGAAGCCGACGGTGTCGGGCAGGTTGATGGTGGTGGCGCCGGCGGCGATGGCCACGCGCGAGACCTCGATCAGGTAGTCCAGCTCGGTGCGGGTGGCATCTTCGGCCGAGAATTCGACATCGTCGATGTAGGAACGGGCCAGCGATACATGCTTGCGTACCGACTCCAGCACCTG
Organism: Stenotrophomonas sp. STEN225; assembly: GCF_056756445.1. Lineage (NCBI taxonomy): Bacteria > Pseudomonadati > Pseudomonadota > Gammaproteobacteria > Lysobacterales > Lysobacteraceae > Stenotrophomonas > Stenotrophomonas sp. STEN225. Next base: position 73,590 of record NZ_JBRRBV010000008.1, read on the forward strand.
CTCGCGGGTCATCCGCAGCTTGTGCTCGCGGTGCAGCGGGCTGGTCGACAGGAACACGTGCAGGCGCGGGTTGGCCGCGGCTTCCAGGGCACGTGCCGAGGTCTCGATATCGGTCTGCAGGCAGCGCGACAGCACGGCCAGGCTCAGGCCCGAACGGCGCAGTTCGCGGCCGATCAGGGCCATCGCTTCGCGGTCGGACTGCGAGCTGGCCGGGAAGCCGGTCTCGATGATGTCCACGCCCAGTTCGTCCAGCGCACGCGCCATCACCAGCTTCTGCGGTGGGCTCATGCTGCAGCCGGGGGACTGCTCGCCGTCACGCAGGGTGGTGTCGAAGATGCGGATGCGCGGGGTGGTAATTCGTTCGATGGTGGTCACAGGGAGATCTCCTCGACAACAGGTGCAACGGCGTGCAGGGGGGAAGGGGGGGCAGCGGTGGTGGGCGTGACGCCGGTCCGTGCCGGCGGGCGGGGCGTCTCGGCGCGACGCCGGCGCGGCTTGCGCGGCGGGCGTGGGCGGATGTCGGTCAGCAGGCCGGCCAGCACGCCGGCATCGATGTTGCCGCCGGAGACCACGGCGCACTTGCGGCGCCCGGCGATGCGTCGACCAGCAGCCAGTGCCAGCGCGCCCGCGCCTTCGGCGATGATGTGTTCTTCCAGTGCCAGCCGCACCAGCGTTTCACGCAGTTCGGCCTCGCGCACGATCACCACGTCGTCCAGCAGCGAACTGCACAGGCGACGGGTCAGGAAGCCGGGGATCTTCACCCGCACGCCATCGGCCAGCGATGCCACCGGGGCGATCTCGCGGACATCGCCGTGGATCGCACGGGCCATCGAGTCCACGCCTTCCACCTGCGCACCAATCACGCGCACGCCCTGCGACTTGAGCGCCAGGGCGACGCCGGCGGCCAGGCCGCCACCGCCGATCGGTACGATCACCACGTCCGGCGCGTGCGCGGCCAGCTCGATGCCGACCGTCCCCTGGCCGGCGATCACGTCGGCGTCGTCGAAGGCGGACAGGAAGCGATAGCCATGACGCTGCGCCAGTTCGACGGCGAAGGCGCAGGCCTCGTCATAACTGTTGCCGTGCTGGCGTACGGTGGCACCCCAATGGGCGACACCGGCGATCTTGGTTGCCGGTGCACCGTGCGGCATCACGGTGATCGCGGGGACATCCAGCCGGTAGGCGGCCCAGGCAACGCCCTGGGCGTGATTGCCTGCCGAGGCGCAGATCACCGGGCGGCTGTCACCGCGCTCGCGGCCGGCCAGCAGGGCGTTCAACGCTCCGCGCACCTTGTAGGAGCCGGTCCGCTGCAGATTCTCCAGCTTCAGCCAGGTGCCGAAGCGTTCGGCATGATGCAGTGGGGTGGGCGGCAGGAAGCGGCGCAGGCGCGCCTGCGCGGCCAGGACATCGGCGACGCTTACGTCGCCGACATCACTTTCCTTGCTGGTATCAGCGGCCGGCATGGGCCACCGGTGCGGTGTGCGCGACCACCGCATGCGGGTACGGGCGGCGAAGAAGACGCCTCCGTACCGGCACCGTGGTCACAACGGTACGGGTGTTCATTGCGATACTCCTTCGATGCTGCTGTCTACCGGCGTCAGCTCCACCGATACGCAGTCGTAGATCTTTTCGATCTGCCGGCACAGCGTCTCCGCCGGCCGCTGGCCGTCCACGACCAGCTGCAGGTGCCAGCGCCCGTCATCGGCGGCGTCCGGAGCACCGCTGATCGAACGCGGCGCGAAGCCACGGCGCTCGGCCATGCCGATCACGCGCAGCAGCGCGCCTTCGGCCGGCTGCAGCACCAGGTCAAGCCGGTATTGCATTGGGAGTCTCCTGGCGGGCATGGGCTGGATTGCTTTCCAGCATGGTGCTGTTGGCGGTGTTCGGCGGCACCAGCGGCCACACGTTGGCGCGCGCGTCGATGGCCACGTGCAGCAACGCCGGGCCCGGCTCGGCCAGCAGCGCGGCCAGGCCGCCTTCGACGTCATCGCGCGAATCGATGCGGCTGGCGGCGATGCCGAACACCTGGGCCAGGGCGACGAAATCCGGGTTGTCGGACAGATCGATCTCGCTGTAGCGCTCAGCGAAGAACAGCTCCTGCCACTGCCGGACCATGCCCAGCGAGCTGTTGTCCAGCAGCACGATCTTCACCGGCAGGCGGCACCGGGCGATGGTCGCCAGCTCCTGCACGTTCATCATGAAGCTGCCATCGCCGGACACCAGCACCACGGTGCGCTCCGGGCAGGCAAACTGCGCGCCCATCGCCGCCGGCAGGCCGAAGCCCATCGTGCCCAGCGCGCCGCTGGTCAGATGGTTGCGCGGATGATTGAAGCGACAATGCTGGGCCACCCACATCTGGTGCTGGCCGACGTCGCAGGCAATCACCGTGTCGGCGGGTGCCAGTTCGCTCAGGCGCTTCAGCAGCGCTGGTGCGTAGATGTGCTGCCCTGGCGCGTCGTAGCGGGCGGCGAAGCGGTCGCGATGCTGCGCACAGCGGCTGCGCCATGCGTCCTGATGGGCCCTGGGGGAGGGGAAGGCCGCATGCAGGGCACGGATGGCGTGGCCGACATTGCCGGGCACGGCGACGTCGGCGCTGCGCAGCTTGGAGATCTCGTACGCATCGGCATCGATATGGACCACGCGCGCGAACGGAGCGAACTCCGCCAGCTTGCCGGTGGCGCGATCATCGAACCGTGCGCCCAGCACCAGCAGCAGATCGCTTTCCTGCACCGCCATGTTGGCTGCGCGGGTGCCGTGCATGCCCAGCATGCCCAGCGACTGCGGATGGTGTGCCGGCAGAGCACCCAGTCCACGCAGGGTCATCACCGTGGGAATGCCACTGGCCTCGACGAAATCGCGCAGGTCCTGCACTGCATCGCCCAGTGCGATGCCACCGCCGGCATACACCACCGGCTTCTCCGCCGCCGCCAGCGCTGCGATGGCGGCGGCAATGGCGTCGCCGGTGGCTGCCGGCGGTGGTTCGACGCTGCTCGGCACATGCACCGGCAGGTGACTGGCATCGGCCACCTGCACGTCCTTGGGCAGGTCGATCAGCACCGGGCCGGGACGTCCTTCGCGGGCAATGCGGAAGGCATCGGCGACCACGCGGGGCAGGTCATCGACGCTGCGTACCAGCCAGCTGTGCTTGACGATCGGCATGGTCAGGCCGAACACATCCAGCTCCTGGAAGGCGTCGGTACCCAGCAGGGGCGTGCCGACCTGGCCGGTGATGCAGACCATCGGCACCGAGTCCAGCATCGCATCGGCGATACCGGTGACCAGGTTCGATGCGCCGGGGCCGGAGGTGGCCACGCAGACGCCCACTTGGCCGCTGGCGCGTGCGAAACCGTTGGCGGCCAGCGCCGCGCCCTGCTCGTGCCGCACCAGGATGTGCTTCAACGACGAATCCACCAGCGCGTCGTAGAACGGCATGATGGTGCCGCCGGGATAGCCGAACAGCGTGCGGACGCCTTCGGCCTCCAGTGCCTGGGTCAGCCAGCGCGCCCCGTTGGGTGGCGCGCTGCGGTGTGTGGAAGAGTTCATGGGGGACCTTGCAAGCGGGTGGGGGAGGGCCGCGTGGTTACGCGGCCTGTCCTTGCAACCAGACCATCTTGGCGCGCAGTTCCTTGCCTACCTTCTCGATCGGATGCTCCAGGTCGGCCTGCTTGAACCGGTTGTAGTTCGGCAGGCCCGCTTCGTACTCGGCCACCCAGTTCTTGGTGAAGGTGCCGTCCTGGATGTCCTTCAGTACTTCCTTCATGCGCTCCTTGGTGCCGGCATCGATCACCCGCGGGCCGCTGACGTAGTCGCCGTACTGCGCGGTTTCGGAGATGAATTCAAGCATGCGCGAGATGCCGCCTTCGTAGAACAGGTCCACGATCAGCTTCAGTTCGTGCAGCACTTCGTAATAGGCGATCTCGGGCTGGTAGCCGGCTTCCACCAGGGTCTCGAAACCGGCCTGTACCAGCGCCGAGGCGCCACCGCACAGCACCGCCTGCTCACCGAACAGATCGGTCTCGGTTTCTTCCTTAAAGGTGGTCTGGATCAGATTGGCGCGGGCGCCACCGAGACCGGTCGCATAGGCCTGCGCATGCTGCGCGGCCTGGCCGCTGGTGTCCTGGTAGACCGCCCAGATGCACGGAACGCCACGGCCGATCTCGTACTCGCGACGCACCAGCGCGCCCGGGCCCTTCGGTGCGACCAGCACCACGTCCAGGTCGGCGCGCGGCTCGATCATGCCGTAGTGGACATTGAGGCCGTGGGCGAACAGCAGGCACGCGCCCTGCTTCATGTTGGGCGCCAGCACGTCGTTGTAGAGCTTTTTCTGCACCATGTCCGGAGTCAGCACGGCGACCAGGTCGGCATCCTTCACCGCATCGGCGGGAGCCACGACGGTGAAGCCATCGGCCTGGGCCTTGGCTTCGGTCGGGCCGCCCGGCCGCAGGCCTACCACCACATCGAAGCCGGATTCGCGCAGGTTCAGTGCGTGGGCGCGGCCCTGGCTGCCGTAGCCGATGACGGCGATCTTGGTCTGGGGCAGGTCGTTGGTGCTCATGGGGGAGGTTCCTTGCGGTGGGAAGAAAAAAGAACGGCCGGTCGTCGAAGCGACGTACCGGCCGGTCAGGGGAAAGCGGTGGAGGAGGGGCCGCGCATCGCACAGGAACGGCCGCCACGAGGCATCGTGGTGCAGCAGGTCCGGGTTTTGCAGAAGGCGGTGGTCATGGTGGTTGCGTCTGAAACCAGGTCTTGAAATGAAAAAACCCGCACCTGGGCGGGTGCGGGTTTTTGATCGAGTTCCGGTGTGTTCTATCTGCTTACACGCTGGCTCGTCCCGCACCTGTTGGTTGGGTAATAAGTACGAGCACAAGAATCGAACGCAGCGACGCGGCGCCGATGTCGGCGGCTTCGATGTGGGTTCGCGGTGGTGTGTTGTGTTGCAGCATGTGATCGAGAGAAACACAGCTGTTTTGACGATGTCAACCCTTGTCGGGGTGATTCCAGGCACTTTCCGCTGCGTCCAGCGGAATCGCTTGTGGCGCAAGGATGGTTGCCGCTGAAAGTGTTTCGGTGAACCCGAATTCACTCCTTTCACCAAGGTTTTTGCGCGGATTTTGGGGGTTCTGCCCGCCGGGCGTGACCCGGTGCCGGCAGCGATCGCCGCGGCCGCCTCGCCCCATGACCTCTGCCCGATACCGCGTGAAGGCCGCAGCGGCGATGATCGGTGCTACCACCCTTCCATCGGAACCCGACTGTGTCCCGACGCCTTGCCCGTTCCCTGCTGGCTGCCGCCGTCCTGGCGGCCATGCCCGCGCTTTCCCTCGCTGCCGACCGCATCACCGGCCACACCTTCGCCACCCGCTCGGAAGTCATCGCGCCTCACGCCATGGCGGCCACTTCGCAGCCACTGGCCACCCAGATCGCACTGGACGTGATGAAATCCGGCGGCTCGGCGGTCGATGCCGCCATCGCCGCCAATGCTGCGCTGGGCCTGATGGAGCCGACCGGCAATGGCATCGGTGGCGATCTGTTCGCCATCGTCTGGGACCCGAAGACACAGAAGCTGTACGGCTACAACGGGTCCGGCCGCTCGCCGAAGTCGCTGACCCTGGCCGAGTTCCAGCGCCGCGGCCTGAAGGAGATCCCGGCGACCGGGCCGTTGCCGGTCTCCGTGCCGGGTGCCGTCGATGGCTGGTTCGCCCTGCATGGCCGCTTTGGCCGCAAGCCCATGGCCGACAATCTTGCGCCCGCCATCCGCTACGCGCGCGAAGGCCACCCGGTGGCCGAGGTGATCGCCTATTACTGGGATCGTTCCGTGCCACGGCTGTCGCAGTATCCCGGCTTCAAGGAACAGTTCACGGTCAACGGGCATGCCCCGCGCAAGGGCGAGATGTGGAAGAACCCGAACCTGGCCGATACGTTGCAGAAGGTGGCCGACGGCGGCCGGGATGCCTTCTACAAGGGCGAGATCGCCCACACCATCGGCGATTACTTCAAGGCCAATGGTGGCTACCTGAGCTACCAGGACATGGCCGACCACCACGGCGAGTGGGTCGAGCCGGTCAGCAGCAACTATCGCGGTTACGACGTATGGGAGTTGCCGCCGAACAGCCAGGGCATCGCCGCGCTGCAGATTCTCAACGTACTTGAAGGCTACGACTTCTCGAAGATTCCATTCGGCTCGCCCGAGCACGTGCATCTGTTCGTGGAGGCCAAGAAGCTGGCCTTCGCCGATCGTGCGCGCTTCTACGCCGACATGGCCTTCCAGCCCGCACCGGTCCAGAAGCTGATTTCCAAGGAGTATGCCGCGCAGCGGCGTGCACTGATTTCCATGGACAAGGCGTTGAAGGAAGTGCAGCCGGGCACGCCGAAGCAGCTGGAGGAGGGCGATACGATCTACATGACCGTGGCCGATGCTGACGGCATGATGGTGTCGCTGATCCAGTCGAACTACCGCGGGATGGGCAGCGGCATGGCGCCCCCGGGGCTCGGTTTCATCCTGCAGGACCGCGGCGAGATGTTCGTGCTGCAGAAGAACCATCCGAATGGCTACGCACCGGGCAAGCGCCCGTTCCAGACCATCATTCCGGCGTTCATCACCAAGGATGGAAAGCCCTATGCCAGTTTCGGCGTGATGGGCGGTGCGATGCAGCCGCAGGGCCACGCGCAGATCGTGATGAACCTGGTGGACTTCGGCATGAACCTGCAGGAGGCCGGAGATGCGCCGCGTATCCAGCATGAAGGTTCCACGGAGCCGACCGGTCAGGCCACGGCGATGACCGATGGGGGGGAGGTGAACCTGGAGACGGGCTTCCCGTACGAAACGGTGCGCGCGCTGATGCGCAAGGGGCATCGCATCGTGTTCGCCGACGGTCCGTACGGCGGGTATCAGGCGATCATGCGGGATCCGGACACGGGCGTGTACTACGGCGCGTCGGAGAGTCGGAAGGATGGGCAGGCGGCGGGGTATTGAGGTCCCGGCCACCGCGCTGAGCCCCCTCGCGGCTGATCGCCAGAGCCGATCATGGATTGGGGCGTGCGGATGGGAATGCCGGGGGACGCCGTGAACACGTCCTTGTAGGCTTGGCCGCGGCATCCATGCCGCGGACATCCCCGTCCTTCCCCCCCGCACGCCCCCCGACAATTTCCGTGCGCGTCAGCCACGGAAGTGAAAGAAGAAGATCAAAAGCAACAGCAACAGCCGCGCGCTGTGGGTTGGGGTCGGATCCGTTTTCCAGAGGAAACGGATCCGACCCCTTCGTGTTTTTCCGGCGCAGGCTGCCGAACACCCTCAATCCGAATCCTGCGCGCGCGCTGCTTCGGCCTGGGTTTCTTCCTGTGCCGCCATTTCGCGCGCGATCCACGCATCGATCATGTGCCGCTGGCGCTGTGCCTGCCGCCGCTCCCGCGTGTACTCCTGGTCCAGTACCCGGTACAGCGAGACCATCACCAGCACCATCAGCAGCGCGAATGGCAGTGCCGAGATCGTGATCATGCCCTGCAGCGCGTCGAGGCCGCCGGCCAGCAGCAACGCACCTGCGATCAGCGCGATGCCCACACCCCAGGCCAGCTTGCGCTTGGCGGGCGGGTCGCCTGCCTCGTCGGTGGACATGCTGGCCAGCACCAGCACCGCCGAGTCAGCCGAGGTCACGAAGAAGATCATCAGCAGAACCAGCGCGATGCACGACAGCAGCAATGGCAGCGGCATGCTGTCGAACAGGGTGAACAGTACGGTCTCATAGCCGTTGCCCAGCGCCTGTACCAGGTCTGCATGGCCGAAGATCTGCGACCAGATCGCGGTGCCACCGAACACCGAGAACCAGAAGAAGCCCAGCAGCGTCGGCGCCAGTACCACGCCCACCACGAACTCGCGCACGCTGCGGCCACGCGAGATGCGCGCGATGAACGAACCCACGAACGGTGCCCAGGAAATCCACCAGGCCCAGTAGAAGATCGTCCAGTCGGCGACCCACGTACTGGAGGAGAACGGTGACATGCGCAGGCTCATCGTCACCAGCTGGTTCAGGTAGGACCCCAGCGTCGTGGTGAAGGTATTGAAGATCGCGCCGGTCGGCCCGAGCACCAGGACCAGTGCCAGCAGCAGGGCGGCCAGTGCCAGGTTGAAGTTCGACAGCCATTTCACGCCGCGCTCCACGCCGCTGAGGGTGGAGGCCATGTACAGCACGAAGGCGACGGCGATGATGGTCAGCTGCAGCGGCACACCGGCATGCACGCCGAACACGCGCTGCATGCCGGCTGCGATCTGGATGGTGCCGAAGCCCAACGTGGTGGCCACACCGATTGCCGTGGCCACCACCGCGGCAATGTTGACAATTCGTCCGATCCAGCCCCGATGATGATGACCGATGATCGGCTGCAGCATGTCGCTGACCAGCCCGCGGCCGTTGCGGTTGAACTGGAACCACGCCATTGCCAGACCGATCAGCGCGTAGATCGCCCACGGATGCAGGCCCCAGTGGAAGAACGCATAGCGCATCGCTGCACGTGCGGCGTCCATGCTTTCCGGTGCCAGTCCTTCCGGCGGCTTGCTGAAGTGGGAGATCGGCTCGGCCGCCCCCCAGAACACCAGGCCGATGCCCATGCCGGCGGCGAACAGCATCGACATCCAGCTGGCCCGCGAGAATTCGGGTTCGGCGTCTTCGCCACCGATGCGCAGGTTGCCGAAGCGGCCGAACGCCAGGTACATCAGGAACACCAGCGCCAGGAACACCACCAGCAGGTACAGCCAGCCGATGCCGCGGATGAGTTCGCCGAGGATGCTCTGCACCACGGCGTTGAAGGGACCGGGTGCTACGCCGGCAAGCAGCACCAGCAACAGGACCAGTGCGATGGAAACACGAAACACCATGAAGGAGCTTCTCCGATCAAAGGGATTGAGGGAGCGAGCAAATGCTTGCAGCGAGGGGCCGGCGGCACTCGAGCGCTAGCCGGGCAGGGGCCGCGATGGCGGCGATGCGTCATCGGTCGCAGCGACACGATGCGCGTGCACGTTACTGAACGCGACGTCATGGTTGCGTTAATTCATCAATGTCGCGTGACGCGCAGCCGCCCCGTAGGCTCGCCCTGTTGCAGGACTTCTATGGTCTAATGCCGGCAAGAAGCGGGGGTACCGCGGCCATCGGCCACGGTTGAGACAGTCCCTTGGAACCTGATCCGGCTCATACCGGCGTAGGGAAGCTTTGCAATGCAACCGAACCCGGACGCGGCCCAAGGGCCGTCCGCGTGCGGGGGCAGTGCGCCGCCGCTTCGTCCCTGACCCTCCTGGACGATGCCCGATGAACGCACAGCTCTCCGCCCTGCAGCAACAGGCCCAGCAACTCTCCGAATCCGTGACCCGGCCGATTCCCGGCTCGCGCAAGATCCATGTCACCGGCTCGCGCCCGGACCTGCGCGTGCCGATGCGCGAGATCACACTGAGCCGCACGCCGACCCTGTTCGGCGGCGAAGAGAACGCGCCGGTCACGGTGTATGACACCTCCGGCCCCTACACCGATCCTGACGTGCGCATCGACCTGTCCGCGGGCTTGCCGGCCCTGCGCCGTGCCTGGGTCGAAGCGCGGGGTGACACCGAACAGCTTGATGGCCTGAGCTCTTCCTTCGGCCGCGATCGCGAGCACGACCCGAAGCTCGATGCGGTGCGCTTCCCGGCCCGCAGCCTGCCGCGCCGCGCCCGTGCGGGTGGCAATGTCACCCAGATGCACTATGCGCGCCGCGGCATCATCACGCCTGAGATGGAATTCGTCGCCATCCGCGAGAACCAGCGGCTGGACGCGATCCGCGATGCAGGCCTGCTGCAGCAGCATCCGGGCGAAGCCTTCGGCGCATCAATCCAGAAGATCATCACCCCGGAGTTCGTCCGCGACGAAATCGCCCGTGGCCGGGCGGTGCTGCCCAACAACATCAACCACCCGGAAAGCGAGCCGATGATCATCGGCCGCAACTTCCTGACCAAGATCAACGCCAACATCGGCAACAGCGCGGTGTCATCCGGCATCGCCGAGGAAGTGGAGAAGCTGGTGTGGGCGATCCGCTGGGGGGGCGATACGGTGATGGACCTGTCCACCGGCAAGCACATCCACGAGACCCGCGAGTGGATCATCCGCAACTCGCCGGTGGCGATCGGCACGGTGCCGATCTATCAGGCCCTGGAGAAGGTCGATGGCCGTGCCGAGGCACTGACCTGGGAGATCTTCCGCGACACGTTGATCGAACAGGCCGAACAGGGCGTGGACTACTTCACCATCCATGCCGGCGTGCTGCTGCGCTACGTGCCGCTGACCGCCAAGCGGGTGACCGGCATCGTCAGTCGCGGCGGCTCGATCATGGCCAAGTGGTGCCTGGCCCATCACAAGGAGAATTTCCTCTACACGCACTTCGAAGACATCTGCGAAATCATGAAGGCCTACGACGTGACCTTCTCGCTGGGCGATGGGCTGCGCCCGGGCTGCATCGCAGACGCCAACGACGCGGCGCAGTTCGGCGAGCTGGAAACGCTGGGCGAGCTGACGAAGATCGCATGGAAGCATGACGTGCAGACGATGATCGAAGGTCCCGGGCACGTGCCGATGCAGCTGATCAAGGAAAACATGGACAAGCAGCTGCGCGAATGTGGTGAGGCTCCGTTCTATACGCTGGGGCCGCTGACCACGGACATCGCGCCCGGCTATGACCACATCACCAGTGCCATCGGCGCAGCGATGATCGGTTGGTTCGGTACCGCGATGCTCTGCTACGTGACGCCGAAGGAACACCTTGGCCTGCCCAACCGCCAGGATGTGCGCGACGGCATCATGGCCTATCGCATCGCCGCACATGCGGCCGACCTGGCCAAGGGGCATCCGGGCGCGCAGGTCCGCGACAACGCATTGAGCAAGGCGCGCTTCGAGTTCCGTTGGGAAGACCAGTTCCACCTCGGGCTGGACCCGGAGAAGGCAAAGGAATTCCATGACGAGACGCTGCCCAAGGACGCGCACAAGCTGGCGCACTTCTGCTCGATGTGCGGGCCGCACTTCTGCTCGATGAAGATCACCCAGGACGTGCGCGAGTACGCCGAGGCCGGAATGAAGGAGAAGTCCGAGCAGTTCCGCGCTGCGGGCGCGGAGGTCTACCAGCAGGGCTGATCGGACTGGCGTCGCCGGGCGTGCCCCGGCGGCGCTGCATCGCGCGCCTCACGCGCATCCCGTTATCCTCCGCCCATCTTTCCGGGGAAGGGACGCCATGCCTGTTGCCGTGACCACCCGCTGGCTGGCCATCGCCCGCCGCCATCCGTCCGCGTGGCTGCTGGGCGCGCAGCTGCTGGCGGTGATGCTGTATCCCGCGCTGGACGACACGGCCGCCGGCCGCGCCGCATTGGGCATGTTTGGAATGGCGGTGCTGGGCCTGGCGTTGTGGGTGGTCCAGCGCAGCCCGTTGGGTACATGGCTGGCACTGCTGCTGGCGATTCCGGCGGTGGTGTTCTCCATCGCCGGCGCGCTGCTGGACCGCGCCGCGCTGGTGACCACCGCGCAGCTGCTGGAGAGCCTGCTCTACTTCTATACGGCCGGCGCGCTGATCGCCTACATGCTGCAGGACCACAAAGTCACCCGCGACGAACTGTTCGCGGCCGGCGCCACCTTCACGTTGCTGGCGTGGGCATTCGCCTTCGCATTTGGGGTGTGCCAACAGTGGTATCCGGGCAGTTTCCAGGGCAGCAGCGAGGGACCTCAGCGAAGCTGGATGGAGCTGCTTTATCTGAGCTTCAGCTTGCTGTCCGGGGTCGGCCTGAGCGATGTCGTGCCGCTGCATCCGCAGGCACGCGCACTGGTCATGCTGGAGCAGTTCTCAGGCGTGATGTACGTGGCTTTGGTGGTTTCGCGGCTGGTCGGATTGACCATGCTGCGGCGTTTCTGAAAATGAATGGCAGATAAAAATTTCGCGCCCGAAAGGGCGCGAATGATGGTGCGAAGTTATGTGAATGCGTCGGCGAGAGAGAGCCTGATGTCGACCACGCGATAGGCGAGGTAACCGGCATAGGCTAGTATTCGCGCGCTCCATTGTTTTTGCGGTATGCGCCGATGCTTTGTGCGGAGTCTGGCTTTTCGCTGTTCCCCGCTGGGGGCGGTATCGAAGGCGAACACTGCCCGGAAACTGTCTCTACTGTTTAGCAAAAAATGAACCGCAGCGAAATCCAGCCCACCGAATCTGATCGGATCCGGATCGGCGAATGTGTCGTCACTTTGTCCTCGCGAGAGGTCGAAGTTGCCGGCGCGCGTCGCCCGCGCCGGCTGACGCCGAAGGCGCTGGGCGTGCTGCGTGTGCTGCTGCGGCAACCCGGGCGCGTGGTCACCCGCGAAGAACTGTTCGCCGAGGTGTGGCCCGATACGCTGCCCACCAACGATGTGCTGACGCAGGCGGTCACCCAGCTGCGCAAAGCCTTCGCCAACGACGATGACAACGGCCAGGCGTATATCGAGACGATCGCCAAGACCGGCTACCGCCTGCGCGTGCCGGTGCAGGCCATGCCCGAGCCCGAAGCGGAACTGGCGGTCGATGCCGAAGGCGCGGCTGGCGATTCCAACGCGGTCGTGGAAGTGCACACGCCAGCCCCGGAGGACATGCGACGCCGTCGCTGGCGCTACCTGCGACGTCGATTGTTGCTGGTGCTGGGCCTGTTGATGCTGGCCGCACTGCTGGTGATGACGGTCCTGCTGCTGCGCCGTGCGCCGGCCAGCTCTCCGGTGGAGGCGGCGGTGGAGAACGGCACGCGGGTGATCGGCAGCCCGCAGCGGCCCTATCGGCTGATCACCGCCACCGCAGGCTTCGAAACCTATCCCACGCTGTCGCCGGATGGTTCGCAGGTGGCCTACGAAGGTGCCAGCGAGGATGGCCTGGGCGGCGGTGCGATCAAGGTACAGACGTCCGGCAACGCGCCGGCGCGGCAGCTGCTTGTTCCTCCTGAGGGTGCGGTTGATCGCTTCCCGAACTGGTCGCCGGATGGACGCGACATCGCCTTTGCCCGCTTCTCCGCCGATGGGGGTTGTCAGGTGCTGATCGCCAGTGCGACCGGCGGCGCGTTGCGCCAGGCCACGCGCTGCGATGGCACCGAGCTGCTCAGCTTCGACTGGACACCCGACGGGCGCGGCCTGGTATTCGGCAGCATGGTGGGCCGCTATGCCCACCGCGGTATCCGAGTACTCGATCTGGCCAGCGGACAGTGGCAGCCGCTGCAGTACGCCGTCGATCAGGACGATTTCGATTACGCGCCGCGCTATTCGCCGGACGGCAAATGGCTGGTGTTCGTGCGCAACCCGCAGATGGGCGACCTGTGGCGGGTTCCTGCCGCGGGTGGCACGCCGGAGCAGCTGACCAGCGAGTCGGCCGAGCTGCGCGGATGGGCCTGGCTTGGCGACGGCCGCACCATCGTGTTCGGCCGCCGGGTCGACAGCGAGGTGCGGCTCTATTACCTCGACATCGAGCGGCGCACGCTGCGTGATGCCGGACTGGACGATGCGCAGTGGCCGGCGGTATCGCGGCATGGCGGCATGCTGGCCTTCGTCCATCGCCGTGCACAGTTCGGCGTGTTCAAGGTGCCGATGCAGGGCGGTGAACCGGAGCGCCTGTTTGCGTCCAGCGGCCGCGACGGTCAACCGATGGCAGCACCGGACGGTCGCCAGCTGGTATTCACCTCTGACCGCTCGGGCAGCTTCGCTCTCTGGTGGGCGGACATGCAACGCCCCGATTCGCTGCGGCCGATCGAGGGCCTGCGCCCGGAAGCACGGCAGGCCCCCGATTGGTCGGCCGACAGCCGGCAACTTCTGGTGGTTGGGCGCGATGCACACGGTCGCGCGGTGGTCTACGAGATCGCCCCCCGCGACGAGCGTCTGCAACCGCTGCCTGTGCCCGCCGAACAACCGCTGCAGGCGCTGTATGGCGCCACGCCCGAGCAGCTGCTGGTGGTCGAACGTGATGCCGACCAGCGTACGCGGCTCAGTCTGTTCGATCGCAGCACCCAACCCTGGCGGCGGCTGGCGAGCATCGACGGCGTCTCCCAGGTCCGCTTCGACCGCGCAGGCCGTCGGGTGCTGTTCACCCGCCTGGCGGCGGAGGGGTTGTGGGCGGCGGACGCGGCGCTGTCCCCGGACAGCGTGCGGCAGATCAGCGAGGACAAACCCAGCCGCTGGCGCTACCGCTCGTGGACGGTTGCCGGCCACGACAGCATCGGCTATCTCGGCAGTTCCACCCGCTGCAGCACCATCCTCGTCCGCATCGCCGCCGGGCAGGAGGATGCCGGGCGCTGCCTGGACGCGCAGCGCTTGAGCGCGAGCAACGGACTCAGCGCCAGCGCAGACGGGACGGCCCTGTTTGTCGCTCTGGCAGTCAGTGATGGCGCCGACATCGGCGTGATGCGGCTGCCCGAAAAGGCGCCAGCGCTGTTCCCGGCCTTTTCCAAGATGTTGATGTTCAAGGGAAATGGGCCTTCGTAATTTTTTCGTCGGGATCTCGCCGCGAATTCGTGGCGATCTCGTCGGTCTTTCCTGACGCGGTGCCGCCTGATTGGGCAAAACGGAGGCCTGTACTTGGCAAATCCGTGGTGCACCATGCGTCAACTCTCACTGGCCGATCGTGGCCAATCCGTCTCCCTGGACAAGGCACTCGATGACGTCGTGCCGACCTGTCTGGGCGTTGCCCGGCTCGGCAGCCTGCAGACCGCGGGCAGCAGCTTCACCGTGTGGATGCAGGTGCGCGGCAGCTCCTGGGTGGAGGCCAAGGAGGGGCGCTTCCGCCTGCGCCACGGCGAATGGATCGCGTTCGAGAAGGAATCGCGCCCGCTGGTGCAGGCAGGGCGCAACGGGCTGTGCATCGGCCTGAACCTGAACGTGGAAGCGCTGCGTGTGCTGGCGGAGATGGCTGACTGCGGCCTGTACGCGGGCCGCGGCCGGATGGGCCGCAGTGACGCTCGCGTCGCGCTGCGCCTGTGGCGTGATGCCTTGGCCAGTGGCCACCCGGCGCAGCACCTGCGCCCGCTGCTGCTGCATCTGGCCGGCCTGCAGCGTGGATTGGCCGACAACGTGCAGCGCTGCCCTGGCCGTTCGCGCAGCCGCAAGCGCCAGGTGTTCGGTCGCATGCAGCGCGCCCGCCTCTATCTGGAAGGCAACAGCCACCGCGTCGTACGCATCGGCGAACTGGCCGAGCTGACCAACTTCTCCAGCTGGTATCTCTCCAAGACGTTCCAGAGCCTGTATGAAGAAAGCCCGCAGTCGCTTTCGGCACGGCTGCGCCTGGAGCGCGCCGCCGACCTGCTGCGCGACACCGACATGATGGTGGGAGAGGTCGCCGCGGCCAGTGGTTTCGACAACTGCTGCAGCTTCGCCCGGGCGTTCCGCGCCCGCTACGGGCAGTCCGCTTCGCGCTTCAGGGAAAACGGCGGCTTGCTCCCGCCACAATCCGCAAAGTCTCTGGTTGGTTCGCGCAAATACAGCGCTGCAACGCAATCGTAACGTGCTGGGGTGTTTTAACACGCTGCTAACACGTACCTTGGAGAGATTGATGAACGTTCGTAACCCCGCAGTGCGGTTCGGCCTGCTGCCGGCCGGCATTGCGCTGGCGCTGGCGCCCGCCTTCGCTTCCGCACAGGAAGCACCGGAAGCAAAGGGCACCACCGACCTGGACCGCATTTCGGTCACCGGCTCGCGCATCCGCGGCGCTGCCGTTGAAACCCAGCAGCCGATCGTCACCCTGAGCCGTGAGAACCTGGAAAAGCAGGGCTACACCTCGGTTGCCGACGTCCTGCAGAACCTGACCTCGGCCGGCTCCCCGGCCATCTCCCGTTCGGAGTCGCTGGCTTCGGGCGAAAACGTCGGTGGCTACTACGTCGACATCCGCAACCTGGGCGCGCAGCGCACCCTGGTGCTGATGAACGGCAAGCGCCTGGGCGCGACCACCGCCGGCTACCAGGATCTGAGCCAGATCCCGATGGCCGCCATCGAGCGCATCGAGATCCTGAAGGACGGCGCCTCGGCCATCTACGGTTCGGACGCCATCGCGGCCGTGGTCAACGTGATCACCCGCAAGCGCTTCGACGGCGCTGAAGCCAGCGTCTATGTCGGTCAGTACGGCAAGGGCGACGGCGACACCGAAACCTATTCGTTCACCCTCGGCAGCATGGGCGAGCGCGGCGGTGTCACCATGTCCGCCGAGTACTCCAAGCAGGATCCGGTGTGGGCGAAGGACCGTTGGTTCAGCCGTGACGGCAACGCCGGCCCGAACTACCCGGGTTCGGGCGCCAGCCCGATCAACCAGAAGGGTGGCTTCTGCGACCCGTGCGTCACCCCGAACCTGAAGCAGGGCGAGCCTGGCTATGTCGGCCCGAGCGACCAGCGCTGGTACACCCTGCGTGATGGCGGCAACCCGGCCAACCGCGCCGACTACCGTCTGGAAACCTCCGCTGACGCCGTCAATGCCAACCAGCAGATGATGGTGCAGACCGGTATCGAGCGTAAGTCGCTGTACGTCAACGGCAACTACGACTTCACCGACGCGATCTCGTTCAACGCTGACGTGCTCTACAACGAGCGCAACACCACCCAGCAGATCGCAGGCTATCCGTACCAGTCGGCATCCTTCGACACCCCGCTGTCGGCCGACAGCGCGTTCAACCCGACCGGTGAAGACCTGACCTTCCGCCGCCGTCTGTGGGAAGTACCGCGCACCACCGAAAGCCAGGTCAAGACCCTGCGCTTCGCCCCGAGCATCAGCGGCTTCTTCGACTTCGCCGGCAAGACCTTCGACTGGGACGTCGGCGCGCTGTGGAACCGCAACGAAACCACCAAGCGTGGTCACGGTGACATGAGCCTGATCGCATCGGAACAGGCGCTGGGCGCTTCGTTCATCGGTGCTGATGGCGTCGCCCGCTGCGGCACCAGCATGTCCGATCCGCTCGCCACCAGCGGCTGCCGTCCGTGGAACCCGCTG
This sequence comes from Stenotrophomonas sp. STEN225, assembly GCF_056756445.1. Classification (NCBI taxonomy): domain Bacteria; kingdom Pseudomonadati; phylum Pseudomonadota; class Gammaproteobacteria; order Lysobacterales; family Lysobacteraceae; genus Stenotrophomonas; species Stenotrophomonas sp. STEN225. The sequence goes on from NZ_JBRRBV010000008.1 coordinate 90,558, forward strand.
CTGCCGTTCGGCGTTGCCGGTGCCGGTTCGCTGGCCGACCAGGCCACCCAGGACTTCCTGTTCCCGTACTTCACCGATACCGGTCTGACCAAGACCACCAGCTTCACCGCCAACCTGTCGGGTTCGATCGTGACCCTGCCGGCCGGTGACCTGGGCTTCGCCGTGGGCGTCGAGCACCGCAAGGAAGAAGGCCGCTTCTCGCCGGATGCCTTCGCACAGTCGGGCCAGTCCACCGGCCTGGGCGCGCAGACCACCCAGGGTGAGTACTCGCTGGACGAGGTCTACCTGGAACTGAACGTGCCGGTCCTGGCGGACATGCCGTTTGCCAAGGAGCTGACCCTGAATGCTGCGACCCGTTACTCGGATTACAGCAACTTCGGCGACACCCTGAACTCGAAGTTCGGCTTCACCTGGCGTCCGCTGGACGAGCTGCTGGTTCGCGGTACCTGGGCTGAGGGCTTCCGTGCTCCGACCATCGACAACCTGTACGGTGGCCTGAGCAGCAGCTTCGAGTCGTACACCGATCCGTGCGGCATCACCGCGCCGGGTTCGGTCAACGGCAACGCGGCCTGCTCGGCGGCGGGCGTCCCGGTCGGTTACACCCAGCTGGGCCAGGGCCTGATTCCGTGCACCTCGACCCCGTGTGCGACGCCGGACCAGTTCATCTCGGGTGCCAACCCGAACCTGACCCCGGAAACCTCCAAGAGCACCACCGTCGGCCTGGTCTGGAGCCCGCGCTGGGTGCAGGGCCTGGACATCTCGCTGGACTGGTACAAGTACGAAATCAGCGACATGATCATCGCTGACAGCGTCGACCGCATCCTGCGTGACTGCTACGTGCTGGGCGATGCTTCGCGTTGCGCCGCACACACCCGTGCAGGCGATGGCCACATCAACGGCATGACCTACGGCCTGGCCAACCTCGGCCAGATGGAAACCCAGGGCTACGACCTGGGCATCAAGTACCGCCTGCCGGAGCTGGCCATCGGCCAGTTCGCGATCGACTGGCAGACGAGCTACCTGGCCAAGTACGACGAGCAGGGCCAGAACGCTGACGGTGACAACATCACCATCGGCCGTGTCGGTGAGCCGGGCCTGTTCCGCGTGCGTTCGAACCTGGGCCTGACCTGGTCGAAGGGTGACTTCGGCGTGGCGTACACCGCGCGTTACTACTCGGGCATGAACGAAGCCTGCGTGGCCAACCGTCCGTGCGACGACGCCGACCGCTACCAGAACGGTGAGAAGTCGCCGCTGCGCAAGACCGGCTCCAACACCTTCCACGACCTGCAGGTCAGCTGGAAGGCACCGTGGGATGCCACCATCGCGCTGGGCGCCAACAACGTGTTCGACCACAAGGGTCCGATCATGTTCACCCAGCCGAACTCGAGCTTCGCCTACTACGGCGGCTTCGACGTGGGTCGCTTCCTGTACATGAAGTACACCCAGCGCTTCTGATCCATCGAAGTGCGATAGCAGAACGAGGAGGGCGGACCGCAAGGTCCGCCCTTTTCGTTTCTGTAAGGGAATTCTGATCAGGTCGGGAAAGTGAGTGCGGTCACTGTCTGCTCTTGTCGCATTCAGCACAGTAGGTGCGTCCAATACCGGACACTGGGAGATGGATATGAAGCGCACGCTTTTCCGCCAGGTATCGGCCGCCGTCCTGATCTATGCAACGCTGGTGGGCTCGCTGTCCGCACAGAACATCATCGTCTGCGGCGGCGGTGTGTACTGCGAGCAACTCCGGCTGGAGTGCCTGGCCAAGGGCAGCGCCCCGGCCCTGTGCGAGCGTCAATGGCGTCTGTGCGTGCTGGACGCCTGTCCGCAGCGCTGAGAGAGAAAAAAGGGCGCGTCCGTTGGACGCGCCCTCATGCGAGGTTACGGCAGTCGCCTGCGTGCTGCTCAGGCGTCAGTGGGTGTCAGCCCCATCAGTGCATTGGCATGCTCACGCCACTGCGGCAATCGATTGAGTACGCCTGCGCGCTGCAGATAGTCCTCGTCAACGGGATCGCCGTTGACCAGCGCCAGCGCCACGTGCACCGCGCCGGTCACCCAGAAACTGCGGGTCGTGGCGCGTTGCGGCTGCAGGTGGAACGCCACCGCTTCGATGATCGGCATCGGCAGGCCCCACAGCCCCAGCAGGTAGGCGCCGGCTTCGGCGTGCCCGGGACGGAGGTCGCCGGCCAGCGCAGGCTCGCTGCGCTCGTTGCGGACGCCCGGCAGCAGTAGGCCGATGTCAGCCAGCAGCGCCGCGGTGGCACCCAGTTCCGCACTGGAATCGGGCAGCAGGCGGGCGGCCAGGCGCGAGGCGAGCAGGGCGCGCTGCTGCAGCGAGTTGCGTTCGGCCGCAGACAGCGTCGGTGCCGAGAACACCTCGCTTGCCAGGACCAGGTCGCGCAGGGTGGACAGGCCCAGTCGGGTGACCGCCGTGCGCAGATCGGCGATGGTGCGGCCCTGGCTGAAGAAGGCCGAGTTGGACAGCTGCAGGACTTTCGCGGCGATGGCAGGATCGGCGGCGACCAGTTTGGCCACGTCGGCGCTGTCGGTATCGTCATCGTGTTCCAGGGCCTGGGTCAGGCTCAGGTACAGGTGTGGCGGCGAAGGCAGCTTCTCGATGCGGCCGATGGCATCACGCAGGCGCGGGCTGTCCAGCACCTCGCGCAGCTCTTCCAGGCTGGTCAAGGCCTCCAGCAGCACTTCCGGCGCCAGTGGCAGCGGCAGGAAGCGGTGGGCAACGCCGATCAGGCGCGCCGGTGGTGGCCGGTTGCCGTGCTGGGCATCGACCAGGGCGATACGGATGGTTTCCGGGCGCAGTGTCCGGATCTGCCCCAGCAAGGTGGTGGCATTGAGGTCCGGCAGCTGCGGGCAGACGATCACCGCGTCCACGCCCTGCGTCGCCACTGCCGTCATCGCGGTGTGGCCGTCGGCGGCGGTCAACGGCTGCCAGTCTTCCCCAAGATCGGCAATGAATTCGGTCAGCTCGGCCGGCAGGCTGGCTGCATCTCCAACAAGCAGAATACGCACGACACAATCCCCTGGCTGTCTCGACGCTGGATGTCGACGACGTGTGAAGTGACGCAATTTACCTAATACAGCACCCGGAGTGCTGTGCCGTGGTGTTGAAACGTGACCCGCATCGCTCCGGCAGGACACACCGGAGCGACGCGGTTCAGGATCAGGCCTTGCTGCCTTCCAGGTAGCGCGCGTGCGCTTCGACCAGGATCTGCTTGGCTTCCGCCGCGCCGCCCCAGCCGTCGAGCTTGACCCACTTGCCCTTTTCGAGGTCCTTGTAGTGCTCGAAGAAGTGGCCGATGCGCTCCAGCCAGTGGCTGGAGACCTGCTCGATGTCCTCCACGTGGGCATAGCCGCTGAAGATCTTGGCGACCGGCACAGCCAGGATCTTCTCGTCGCTGCCAGCCTCATCGCTCATCTTCAGCACGCCGACCGGGCGGCAGCGCACCACCGAGCCCGGCACCAGCGGCAGCGGCAGCACCACCAGCACGTCGGCCGGATCGCCGTCGCCGCACAGGGTGCTGGGCACGTAGCCGTAGTTGCACGGGTAGCGCATCGGGGTCGACAGGATGCGGTCGACGAAGATCGCGCCGGTTTCCTTGTCCACTTCGTACTTCACCGGCTCCGAGTCCTTCGGGATCTCGATGATGACGTTGATTTCTTCCGGCGGGTTCTTGCCGGGCGAGACGAGTTCCAGACCCATGGTCGTGCTCCAGGTGGGGATGTAGGCGGATAGCCCTCCATTTTATGCCTTTGCAGGCCGCTGTGCAGGTGGGGCGACCCCTACAGGCCGCTGCGCAGGTGGACGACCTGCGGCGCCCGCCTTGCCCGATGGGCCCGGAAGGCCGGCCGGCGCAGGCTGCTGGCTCGTTCCCTGGGAGATACCCGCCATGTCCTGGACAACCCGCTGCTGCGGCACGTTCCTGTTGTTCGCAACCCTGCCGGCGCTGGCACACGCCAGCCATGTCGACCTTGTCGACTACCCCTCGCTCCAAGCCAATCGGGACCGCTTCCACCGGTTGCAGGCGTCGCTGGTGCGCGAGTTCGACGGCATCTGCGCCGACACCTTCTGCGAAGGTGAGTACAGCAACTACCGGGTACTGACGTTCCGCTGTGCCGTGCAGGCCGACGCCGGCACCGTACGCCACTGCGCCTGGGGCATCGTGGCCAGCGAGCTGCAGGTCGAACCGGTCCGCGGCGAAGTGCAGGTGGACAATGCGCGCTGGATCTGCCCCGTCACCCTTGGGGAGGGGATTCCGGTGGAGGTGTTCCACGCGACGCTGGAGCAGGAGGAGGGCGCGTTCGAGCCCTTCCCGGGAACCGATGTGACGGTCTTCGACACACTGCCGACCTGCCTGGGGCGGCCGGGCAATGCCGGGAGGGCCGCCTGATGCGCGCGCTGAAGAGGGGTGTTCTTGCAGGCCTGATGGGGCTGGCCGGCGCGGCACACGCTGCGCCGGCCTATGTGGATGCACGCCTGTTCCCCAACCAGGCGGCTGGGTGGCAACGCTTCCTGGCGGTCGAACGGTCGCTGCGGCAGAGCTTTGACCACGTCTGCGGTGACACCTTCTGCGAAGGCGAATACAGCAATCTGCTGCCGATGCGGTTGCGCTGCTCGGTGCATGCGGCGAGCGGCGCCATCCAGAGCTGCATCTGGACCTTCGCCGGCAGCGCCACCGCGGTGGCTGATGATGGACGGATCGATGTCGACCTGCGCAGTTTCGCCTGTCCACTGCCCGTGGCGACGGGAACACGGCTTGAGGACTTCCTCCGTGCGCTGGAGCAGGCCGCGCCCGTCCGTGCGATCCATGTCACGCCGCCAGGCAGCCGCATTTCGATTCACGAGGGGCTGATCGGTTGCCTGTGATTCTCTCAAATGAGAACGTGACTGATTCGCATTGACGGTGTAGCATGCGCGGCGCCCTCCCGTCGTACCGGCTCCGCGCATGCCATCCAATGCCGCCACCCTCACCGAACTGCTGATCCGAGAGCGGCCGGCGCTGCTGCGCCGGGTGCAGCGCATCCTGGGGGGCGACCCGGGTGCGGAGGACGTGATCCAGGCTGTCTGGTTCAAGGCCCGCGGGGTGGGCAACGCCCCGTTGATCGACAATCCCAGGGCCTATCTGTACCGCCTGGCAGCCAACCTGGCGACCGATCATGGACGCGAGTCGACGCGCCGCAACCGCCTGTTGGCCGATCACTACCTGTGGGGACCGGACGAGGCTACGTCCACGTCCACCGAAGAGCAGGTGATGGCGCAGGATGAGCTGCAGCGTGTCCTCGATGCGGCCAGCCACCTGCCGGAGCCGACCCGCGCCATCTTCCGCCTCAATCGGCTGCAGGGCCTGACCCAGGCCGAGATCGCGCGTCGCCTTGGCGTGTCGGTCACCACCGTGGAGAACCACATCCGCGCCGCGTTGCAGCGCCTGGCCTGGGCCCGCAGCGGCCGCTGAGCGGACGCGCTTGGGGATGGGGCTGGCTCAAACGTCTTGATGGCTGGACTGTACCTGCGGTCCAGTTCCCTCTCCCCGCGCGTGAATATTCCTGTCCGCCAGCCAATGAGCCCGCCGAACACTTCTTCTCCCGCCGCCTGCGAAGACGTCGTGGCCGAACAGGCCATGCGCTGGATCGCATGGCTGGCATCGGGCGACATCACCGATGCTGGCATGTGCGAATTCGAAGAGTGGCTGGCGCAACCGGGCCATCGCCACGCCTTCGAGCAGCAGCGCACGCTGTGGCGCAGCCTCGGCCCTCGACCGGCTGTCGCGTCTGCGGTGCGGCGCCGGCGCCGGCGTCAGCGGCTGCGCTGGGTGACGGCTGCCGCTGCCGCCCTGGCGATGCTGATGATCTGGCCCGAAGCGTCCCTGCGCCTGCAGGCGGACCACCGCAGCCGCCAGAGCGTCCAGCATGTGCAGTTGCCCGACGGCAGCCGTGCGGTGCTCGACGCGGACAGCGCGATCGCCGTGCACTTCGATGCGGGCACTCGGCGGGTCGATCTGCTGCGTGGCCGCGCCTGGTTCGAGGTGGTCGCCGATCCGCAGCGGCGCTTCAGCGTGTCCGCAGGCAACGGCGTGGTTGAAGACATCTCCACGGCATTCTCCGTGTCGCGGGTCGAGGAAGCGGTTGAAACCCAGGTCGGGCAGGGCAGGGTGCGCGTGGCCGCCCCGGCCGACAGTGGCTGGACCTATCTGCAGGCGGGGCAGCGTGCGCAGTATGGTTCCGCGTCCGGCGTCGTCCGCCTGAGCGATGTCGCTGCCGACAGCGTGGGTGCGTGGCGCCAGGGCGAACTGCTGCTTGAGCAGGCCAATGTTGCCGATGCAGTGCATCTGCTCGGCCGCTATCGTGCCGGTCCGACCTTCGTGCAGGGCGACCTGTCGACCTTGCCGGCCGTGAGTGCCGCACTGCGTATCGATCGCCCCGAACAGGCCCTGGATGCACTCGCGGAGACGACGGGGCTGAGGATCACCCGCCTGCCGATGGCTGTGGTCATCGTTCACAGATGACGCCGTGTCACGTGTGGAGACGTGATCGGCAGTGATCCCCCTTGGGGCTGTGGCGCTGCCGTTCGTCTTACTCCACGAACGTACCCGCAGCCGCCACGTACGTCGCCGTGTCCACGCGTGCCGTGGATGACGCCGCGCCTGCGGCTCCGCTTTCCTGACAGGTTTCTCCATGTTCGATTCCCCACGTCCGGGCCGCACTCCGCGCCCGTCCCGCCTGTGTGTCGCACTGCTCGCCGCCGGTATTGCCGGCGCAGTACCGCCCGCGCTGGCCCAGGATACTGCCAACCCGCAGGCAGCCGCGCAGCGCTTCGACATTCCCGCGCAGCCGCTCGACAGCGCGTTGCGCAGCTACATGCGGCAGTCCGGCGTACAGGTGGTCTATCCGGCTGCGTTGGCCAGCGGCGTCACGTCGCAGGCGGTCAGCGGCCCGTTCACCGCGGACGAGGCGCTGGCAAGGCTGCTGCAGGGCAGTGGCATGGGCGTGCGCCGGGTCGGCGACGGTGCAGTGACACTGGCAGCGGCCGGCGCCCTGCAGGCGCAATCGCCGACCATCACCGGCCCGCTGCGTGTGGCCGGCGATCGCGTCGCTGAAGGCATCGGCAGCGACGAGGCGCGCCTGCTCGACAGCTATCGCAGCGTCGGCTCGACCACCACGCTGGATCGCACAACGCTGGAGCGCTTCCGTGGCACATCCAACGGCGACATCGTCAAGGGCGTGGCCGGGGTCACCGCCGGTGATCCGCGCGTGGGCAACGGTTTCGACGTGAACATCCGCGGCATCCAGGGCCAGAGCCGCGTGCCCGTCATCATCGATGGCGGGCAGTCCAGCATGGACACCTACCGAGGCTACGCCGGCCAGTCTCAGCGCAGCTATCTTGATCCGGACCTGATCTCACGCCTGACCATCACCAAGGGCCCCAGCCTGCAGGCCAACGCGTCCGGCGGCATCGGCGGCGTGGTGGAGATGGAGACGCTGAACGTGGGTGACATCCTGCGCGAGGGCCGCGACGTCGGCGTCCGCGTGCGCGCTGGGTTGGCCAACGCCAGCGCCAACAGCGTGCCGGCTTACAGCGCCGTGCCCCGGACGGACCGCAGCGCCACCGGAAGCCAGTTCTTCAACGTTGCCGCCGCCGGGCACTGGGACCGCTTCGATCTGGTCGCGGCGTACGCTCACCGCGACAACGGCAACTACTTTTCCGGCAGGCACGGATACGATGACTTTCCGCAGACGCGGCGCACGCTGGCACCGTTGAATCCGCCGCGTACCGAAGTGTTCAACACCTCCTCGCGCTCGACGTCGGCCCTGCTCAAAGGCACCTGGCGCATCGACGATGCGCAGACCCTCGAAGCCGGCTATCGCCGCTATGAGGGCCGCGCCGGCGAGATCATGGCCTCGCAGATCATCCGCGTTGAGCGGGATCGCATCCCACAGTGGGATCCCGGCCACGTCGACATGGACAGCTACAGCCTGCGCTATCGCTTCGATCCAGACAGCGAGCGGATCGATCTGCGCGTCAACGCCTGGTACACCGATGCTGACAGCGTGATGTACAACAGCCTGACCGGCATCACGCCGTGGTACTTCGACCGCCGTACCGAGTGGTACGACGCGCCGAGTTTCAGCGGCGATCCGGGCTACAAGGATGCCTACCGCAATCCGCTGCGACAGAAGCGCTTCGGCCTGGATGCCAGCAACACCTCGATCTTCGACACCCGTGCAGGCGTGTTCACCCTCGACTACGGCCTGTCCTACAGCGACGAGGACATCGCACCGGGCAGCTCCGCACCGATCAAGCAGGATGATCTGGTCAACAACCGTTTCCTGCGCAACGCTGAGCGCAAGGAATACAGTGCGGTGGCGTCGCTGAAGTGGCAGCCCGACGAACACTGGGAGTTGATGGCCGGTGGCCGCTGGAACCGGGTGGACGTGCATGACCGCAATCGTCTGGCCACACCCGATGCCTATGAAGTGCAGGGACAGTACCGCTACACCGAGCTGCTGGATGGCAACCCGGCACTGCCCTCCTGGCGCGCCAAGCGCATCGCGCTGCTGAACTGGTATCCGGACGCCGATGGTGCGTTCACCCAGGCCTCGCTGTTGGCCTCGCCGTACAAGAAAGGCACGGTGGCTGACATCGGTGGCTGGAACTTCTACGACGCTGACGCACCGGAAGACCTGGAGGTGCCGGTCAGCTGGACCTGGTCGCAGCCGATCCGTCGCCGCGACAGTGCCTTCTCACCCACCGCCAGCGTGGCCTATCGCTTCAGCGAGGACACGATGGTCTACGTGAAGTACGCCGAGGGCACCAAGCTTCCGAGCCTGTTCGAGACGACACTGGGCTTGTTCACCGCCGCCAAACCCGTCGGAGAGCTGAAGCCGGAGCGCGCGCGCAGTTGGGAAATCGGTGCCAGCACCGTCCACCATGACCTGTTCACCGCCGGCGATCGCCTGGCGCTGAAGCTGGCGTACTTCGATACGCGCATCGATGAACTGATCACGCGTGACTACCGCACGCTGTCGGCCGGCCTGATCCGCAACGTCGACCAGTTCAAGGTCTCAGGCATGGAGTTCCAGTCCAGCTATGACAGCGGCAAGGTATTTGCCGACCTGTCCGCGCATTACTACTTCAAGGCCAAGACCTGCGCCCCGGACATCGCCGCCGAGCGCCGGGCGTACGGTGCACAGCGCAACAACGATGAACTGGCCAGTACGCCCAACTGCGTGGACGGTGGCTTCGAGGGTTCCTACACCAATACGCAGAACCCGCCGCGCTACATGGTGAACCTGACGGCTGGATCGCGCCTGTTCGACGAGCGCCTGACCTTCGGCACCCGGGTGATCCACAACGCCGGCCCGATCAGCAGACTGGACAAGGACTGGAATGTCGGCCTTTCGGCGATCCAGCAGCTGTACCGGCCCACCACCCTGGTGGATCTGTTCGCCAGCTGGCGCTTCAGCGACCAGCTGTCGGTGGAGGCGAATGTGGACAACCTGACGGATCGTTACTATCTCGATCCGCTCGCCCTGGGCGTGATGCCCGCCCCGGGCCGCACCGCGCGCCTTGCATTCACCTGGAGGTACTGAGCGTAGCCTGTGGGCGTCCTGCAGCGGCCGGTACGGACCGGCCACTGCACCGCCTTGCCGCGACTGCGGGCTTACAGCCCGGTCGCTGCCTTCACCGCATCTTCGTGCAGCGACTCGTTCAATTCATCGACCACCGTGCTCCAGGCCGCATCGGCCTGCAGCGATTCGGCCAGGAACTGCCGCTGGCCATCGTTCCAGTAGGGCGCGTCGGCCACCGCCACGCCGGTAGCCAGCTGGTGGTCGCGGATGAAGCGGGCGATGCCCTCGGCGCTGGCATCCAGGCCCAGCTGCAGGAACAGGTTGGTCATGCGCGGTTCGGTGGTGATCATCATCGGTTCCCGGCGGGAAAGAGGGAGGGGCATTATCGACGCAAGCGGGCTTGGGGAAAGCCCTGCGCCACACGTCTACAGCAGGACCTCTCTCCCAGGTACCCTCCATGAACGCACATATCGCTCCTGAAGACAGCCGCAGCCTGCGCCTCAAGGCCGCCACGCGCGACAGCCACGGCGCGCTGGACAAGCGCATCATGGCCGGTGACATCTTTGCCGATCTCGGCAGCTTCGCCCGCTTCCTGCGCGTGCAGTACCGCTTCCATCGCAGCATCGACCGGCTGTACGCCAGCCCGGCGCTGGACGCATTGCTGCCGGGGCTGGCCGGGCGTCGGCGTCTGCAGCAGGTGGCAGCTGATCTGCACGACCTGGGGCAGGATCTCCCTGGCGCGGACATGGCGCCGTTGGCAGGTGACCTGCCGTTGCCGGTGGCGCTGGGGTGGCTGTACGTGGCCGAAGGCTCCAACCTGGGGGGCACGGTGCTGTACAAGATGGCCGCGCGGCTTGGCCTGGACCAAGGGTTCGGTGCCCGCCACCTGGCTGCGCACCCGGATGGCGCGGCCCGCCACTGGCGGGAATTCACCGCCGCGTTGGATGCGGTGCCCCTGAGCGCCGCGCAGGAACAGCAGGTGATCGATGCCGCCGATGCCGCGTTCCGTAGCGTGCATGGCCACGTTGAAATCGAGTTCGGCTGATGCCCGGGCTCTGCCTGCGGGCGATGCGCTGATGCGCTGGCTGTGGTTCGCGCTGGGCTGGATGATGGTCGGGCTGGGGGTGATCGGCGCGTTGCTGCCGGTGATGCCCACCACCATCTTCCTGATCCTGGCGCTGGGCTGCTTCGCGCGCAGTTCGCCACGGTTCGAGCAACGGCTGCTGGCACATCCTCGCTACGGCCCGCCGCTGCGACTGTGGCGGGAACAGGGCGCGGTGTCGCGCCGGGGCAAGGCATTGGCCAGTGCCGGCATGGCGGTGGGGTTCGCCTTGTTCTGCTGGGGCGCGCACCCTTCCTGGCGGCTGCTGCTGGGCGTGGGGCTGTTCTTCGCGGTCAGCGCCGGCTATGTGCTCAGCCGGCCGGCGCCACGACTGGAGCCGCCCCAGAGTGTCGAACGTGGCGATGTCGGCGATCCACGCCGCTGTGGGCGTCGCTGGAATCGCTGAGTCCGGGTGAGGGGGTGGAACCGGGCCCACGCCCGGCTCCACCGATCCGCTACAGCAGCGGCACCAGCAGCAGCGCCACGATGTTGATGATCTTGATCAGCGGATTGATCGCCGGCCCGGCCGTGTCCTTGTACGGGTCGCCGACCGTGTCGCCGGTCACCGCGGCCTTGTGCGCTTCGCTGCCCTTGCCGCCGAAGTGGCCATCCTCGATGTACTTCTTGGCGTTGTCCCAGGCACCGCCGCCGGTCGTCATCGAAATCGCCACGAACAGGCCGGTGACGATCGTGCCGATCAGCAGGCCCCCCAGTGCGCGTGGGCCCAGCAGCAGGCCGACCACCACCGGCACCACCACCGGCAGCAGCGAGGGCAGGATCATCTCGCGGATCGCAGAACGGGTCAGCATGTCCACGGCCTTGTCGTACTGCGGCTTGCCGGTGCCCTGCATGATGCCGGGGATGTCGCGGAACTGCCGGCGCACTTCCTCCACCACCGCGCCTGCGGCCCGACCCACCGCCTCCATGGCCATCGCGCCGAACAGGTACGGAATCAGGCCGCCGATCAGCAGGCCGATGATCACCGTGTGGTCACTGAGGTCGAAGCGGAACTCCTGCCCGGGGTTCGCCGCCTGCAGGTTGTGTGTGTAGTCGGCGAACAGCACCAGCGCCGCCAGCGCCGCCGAGCCGATCGCATAGCCCTTGGTCACTGCCTTGGTGGTGTTGCCCACCGCGTCAAGCGGATCGGTGATGTCCCGGATCTCCGAGGGCAGTTCGGCCATCTCCGCGATGCCGCCCGCGTTGTCGGTGATCGGTCCGTAGGCGTCGAGGGCCACGATCATGCCGGCCATCGACAGCATGGCAGTAGCGGCGATGGCGATGCCGTACAGGCCGCCCAGCGCGTAGGCGCCCCAGATCGCGGCACAGACCGCCACCACCGGCAGCGCGGTGGACTTCATCGAGATGCCGAGGCCGGCGATGATGTTGGTGCCATGTCCGGTGGTCGACGCCTGGGCGACGTGCTGCACCGGCTTGTACTGGGTACCGGTGTAGTACTCGGTGATCCAGACGATCAGGCCGGTCAGGACCAGGCCGATGAGGGCGCAGCCATACAGCGCCAATGGACCGTGCACGTTGTCGGACATCAGCCCCGTGGTGATCGGGTAGAAGGCGACCGCCGCCAGAACACCCGACACGATCACGCCCTTGTACAGGGCCCCCATGATCGAGCCACCGGGCTTCACCTTGACGAACAGCGCGCCGATGATCGATGCGATGATCGACACGCCTCCCAGCACCAGCGGATACAGCACGGCGTTGGCGCCGGCTTCGGCGAGCATCAGGCTGCCCAGCAGCATGGTTGCGATCACCGTGACTGCGTAGGTTTCGAACAGGTCGGCGGCCATGCCGGCGCAGTCACCGACGTTGTCGCCGACGTTGTCGGCGATCACCGCCGGGTTGCGCGGATCGTCTTCGGGAATGCCGGCTTCGACCTTGCCGACCAAGTCGGCGCCGACGTCGGCGCCCTTGGTGAAGATGCCGCCGCCCAGGCGCGCGAAGATCGAGATCAGGGAAGAGCCGAAGGCCAGGCCGACCAGCGCATGCAGCGCCTGGTCCATCTGCAGCCCGAGCCGCAGCAGCAGGGCGTAATAGCCGGCCACGCCCAGCAGGCCCAGGCCGACCACCAGCATGCCGGTGATCGCACCGCCACGGAACGCTACGTCCATCGCGGCGCTGATGCCGTTGCGTGCGGCTTCAGCGGTCCGCACGTTGGCGCGCACCGACACGTTCATGCCGATGTAGCCGGCAACGCCGGACAGCACCGCACCCACCGCGAAGCCGACAGCGGTGTACCAGCTCAGGAACACGCCTACGAGCACGAACAACACCGCGCCGGCGATGCCGATGGTCAGGTACTGGCGGTTCAGATAGGCGCGTGCGCCCTCCTGGATCGCGGTGGCGATCGCGACCATGCGCTCATTGCCGGTGGGTTGGCGCAGGATCCAGCGCGCCGAGACGATTCCGAACAGGATCGCGAGAATGGCGCAGCCCAGCGCCAATGACAGCCCGTGACGTTCCAGCATTAGACCCCTCCGCAGAATGGATGATGAGCATCCAGTGGCGATGAACTTCACCACGAGGGGGACGACGGGCTGCAGCCTGGAACCAACCCGTGCCGACCGTGGCGGTCGTCCGACGTATGGCGGTGTTCAGCATTCCCTGGTGGCCGCAGTATGCGTGCACATGCGCCCGGATGGTAGCGCCGTGCGTGGAAGGCGCAGCGCTTGCCCCTCCACCGACGCGCCTTTGCACCCTGTTAAGCCTTCCTCTGCAAGCCTGCGCTCAGTCCTGAAGGAGACCCTCCCATGCGTCTGTCCCTGTTGATGCTTGCCGCCCTTGTGCCGGCAATGCCTGCATCTGCCGCCGAGACCCCGGAACTGCAACGCGCGGTGGGTGCGCCGCAGGCGGTGGGAGCGGTACACACGCTGCGGCAGATTCCCGAAGCCTGTGCGCGGCTGGAGGGCGCCTTCACCGGCCAGGCTGCCGAGCCGTATCGATTCGCCGTGGTCCGTACCAGCGAGCAGTGCCAGCCGCGCGCTCGTTTTGTCGACTTCGCCAAGGCGCAGCCCGCTGTCGACAAGGGCTGGAAGCTCAATGACGTGATCCGCGTGCCCAGCGCGACGTGCCCGGCACAGCAGGCGGTGGTGCGGGTGTGGCGTCTGCCGGTCGACAACCGCCAGGCGCTGGACGGCCAGGGGCAGTCGCGCATCTATCTGGAAGAAGCAAAGAAGCAGGCCGCCGCCGGCAAGATTCCGCAGGTGACGATGTTCGCCGCGCAGCTGCAGGTGGAAGGCAAGGCCTGCAACTGACGCCGTCCGGCAGGGCGAAGCCACGCAGGGCGTGGATGTACTTCGGCGCGCACCGGTAGCGTCGGGCCATGCCCGGCGGAGAACCCGGTAGTGCCGGCCGCTGGCCGGCACCCCTGCCATCACTCGGCCAGCTTCGCACCGCGGGCCACCAGCAGGTCACGCAGTGCCGAACGATGGCAGTGCGCCTCATCCTCGCAGTAGCAGCCCACGCTGATGTCGGTGTGCTGCGACAGCGCGGCCAGCAGATCCAGCGCGTGGGCTGCGTCGGGCGCCTTCATCTCGGCACGGTAGCTGCGGAAGAAGGCATTCCAGTCGGCCGCGGTGGTCGCCCCGCGAGCCTGTTTCACCCGTTCCGCGCTGGGCGACAACGTCGGGAACCACACGTCGTACCAGTCCTGGCGGGCGAACTCGCTGCGTGGCACGCCGCGCGGCGGGCGGCGTACGGTGCCGATGCGCAGGCCTTCGCCTGGAACGCGCGGAGAACCGAGGCGGACGATCCGCAGGGCCATGATCGCAGTCAGACCTCGAAGGCCGGCAGCGTCTTCTTCACTGCCACGTTCTTCAGCGTCACATACTTCGGCAGGCCATCGGCGCCGTACGGCAGTGGCGCTTCGCCCTTGATCAGCGGTGACAGATAGGCGCGCGCCCGGGCAGTGATGCCGAAGCCGTCGCGCCGGATGAAGCCGGCCGGCATCTTCTTCTCGTGGTTGGCGATCTTCGACAGCGGCGCGGACTCGATCTTCCAGCGGTACGGTGCGTCGCTGCTGCGCACGATCACCGGCATCACCCCGTTCTGGCCCTTCAATGCCAGTTGCACGGCCGCCTTGCCCACGGCCTGCGCCTGGTCCCAGTCGGTGCGGCTGGCGATGTGACGTGCCGAGCGCTGCAGGTAATCGGGCAGGGCCCAGTGCACCTTCAGCCCCAACTGGTCCTTGACCCGGCCAGCGAGGTGCGCGGCGACGCCGCCCAACTGCGAATGACCGAATGAATCCTTGCTGCCGCCGGCATCGGCGACGAAGCGGCCATCCGCCGTGGCGATGCCCTCGGAGGCCACGACCACGCAGTACCCGACGCGTTCGACCACCGCCTTGACCTTGGCCAGGAAGGCCGCCTCGTCATAGGCACGTTCGGGCAGCAGGATGATGTGCGGGGCCTCATCGTCGCCATTGCCGGCCAGGCCTGCGGCAGCGGCCAGCCACCCGGCATGGCGGCCCATCGCTTCGTAGATGAAGACGCGGGTGGAGGTCTCGGCCATCGCCGCGACATCCAGCGCCGCCTCGCGCACCGACACCGCGGTGTACTTGGCCGCCGAGCCGAAGCCGGGGCAGGTGTCGGTAACAGCCAGGTCGTTGTCGATGGTCTTCGGCACGCCGATGCAGGTCAGGTCGTAGCCGGAGGCCTTGGCCAGCTGCGAGACCTTCAGCGCGGTATCGGCCGAGTCGTTGCCGCCGTTGTAGAGGAACCAGCGCACGTCGTGCGCGCGCAGGACCTGCAGCAGACGTTCGTAGCGCGCACGGTCGGCATCGAGCGACTTCAGCTTGAAGCGGCACGAACCGAAGGCACCGCCCGGTGTATGGGCGAGGGCGCGGATGGCCGCCGCACTCTCCCTGCTGGTATCGATCAGCTCTTCGCGCAGGGCGCCCAGGATGCCGTTGCGGGCCGCCAGGACCTTGATGCCCTTGGCCCGAGCCTGTTCGATCACCGCCGCAGCGGTGGCGTTGATGACCGCGGTGACACCACCGGACTGGGCATAGAGGAGGGTACCGTTGCGCATGCTTCTACCTGCTCAGGGGAGGGACATTGCAGGGACATTACCCGGATGCGGTAAAGTGGCGCTATTGCGGTGCAGCGATACCGGACCGTCCGGGACGCGAACCTTCTTTGTTTTCAACACGTTGGAGTCAGGTCAATGCGATTGGTTCTGTTGGGACCGCCCGGTTCGGGCAAGGGGACACAGGCGACGCGCCTGAAGGACAAGCTGGGCATCGCCCATATCTCGACCGGTGACATGCTGCGTGCGGAGATCGCTGCGGGCTCGGAGCTGGGCAAGCAGGCGAAAGCGGTGATGGATGCCGGCAACCTGGTATCGGACGAGATCCTGCTGGGCATGCTTGAGTCGCGGCTGGCCCAGGCGGATGTCGCCAAGGGCTTCATCCTGGATGGCTACCCGCGCAACGTGGCGCAGGCCAATGCGCTGGACGGCCTGCTGGCCAAGATCGGTCAGCCGCTGGATGCGGTGGTGCAGCTGGATGTGGCCACCGAACTGCTGGTCGAACGCATCGCCGGCCGCGCCAAGGAGCAGGGCCGCGCCGACGACAATCCCGAATCGGTGCGCCAGCGCCTGCAGGTCTACAACGACCAGACCGCGCCGGTGGTGGATTTCTATGCAGGCCGGGGCACCCTGGCCCGCGTCGATGGCGTCGGCGAGCTCGACGAGATCGAAGCCCGCATCCTGGCCGCGATCAAGGCCTGAACCAGGCGCGCGGCCGGCTGCGGTCGGCATGCAGAACACAGGCCTGGTCCTTGCGGACCAGGCCTGTGTCGTTTTCATAGGTGCCAGCGGAGGGCTTGCTCAGGGCCCCGCAGCATGAGCTCCCTTGGGGATGGCCTCTTGGGGAGTAGGACCGGTTCGGGTACTGCGGCTGGCAATCCGAATTGTGTCCGGGTTCACAGAACATCGCTATCGGGAATTCCCTGACAGGTGGCTGGAGTTTTCTCACATCGGGTGTAGGACTTGTCTGACCCCATTACGGACATTGGCCCTATACAGCCGTGATCGGTCACAATCCTCGCTCATGAGCAGCGTACATATCCTTGCAATCGCCGGCACCTTCATGGGTGGCGTGGCCGCCCTGGCGCGGGAACTGGGCCATACGGTCAGCGGCAGTGACCAGGCCATCTATCCGCCGATGTCGACCCAGCTGGAGCAGCTGGGCATCACCCTGGACCAGGGCTACCGGGTCGACAGCGTGCCGGCGGGCACCGACCAGGTGGTGATCGGCAACGCGCTCTCGCGTGGCAACCCGGCCGTGGAGGCGGTGCTCGACGCCGGCCAGCGCTACAGCTCCGGCGCGCAGTGGCTGTCCGAGCAGGTGCTGCCGGGCCGCGACACGCTGGCTGTGGCCGGCACCCACGGCAAGACCACCACCACGACCATCCTCACCTGGCTGCTGGAGAATGCCGGTCGCGCACCGGGTTTCCTGATCGGCGGCGTGGCCGAGGATTTCGGCGTTTCCGCCCGCCTCGGTCAGGGCCGTGAGTTCGTGGTGGAAGCCGATGAGTACGACACCGCCTTCTTCGACAAGCGCAGCAAGTTCGTCCACTACCGGCCGCTGGTCGCCATCCTCAACAATCTCGAATACGACCACGCCGACATCTTCCCGGACGTGGCCGCGATCCAGCGCCAGTTCCACCATCTGGTGCGCACCGTGCCGGCGCGCGGCCGCCTGATCGTCAACGGCGAGGACATGCACCTGGCCGAAGTGCTGGCAATGGGCTGCTGGACGCCGGTCGAGCGTTTCGGATTCGATCCGGCGCTGGAATGGCATGCCGAACTGCTGGCCGCCGATGGCAGCGCCTTCCGCGTGCACCATCACGGGCAAGCGCTGGGCGATGTGCAATGGTCGCTGCTGGGGCGGCACAACGTGCTCAATGGCCTGGCTGCGCTGGCCGCTGCCCATGCGGTGGGCGTGGCACCGGCCGAGGTGATCCCGGCGCTGGCGCGCTTCCGCAGCGTCAAGCGGCGCATGGAAGTGATCGGCAGCCACGACGGCATCACCGTCTACGACGACTTCGCGCACCATCCCACCGCGATCGCCACCACCCTCGAGGGCCTGCGCGCCAAGGTGGGCGATGCACGCATCGTGGTGGCGATGGAACCGCGCAGCAATTCGATGCGGCTGGGCGCACATGCACACGCGCTTGCGCCCTCGCTGGCGCTGGCCGACGAGGTGGTGTTCCTGCATCGTCCCGAGCTGGCCTGGGACGCAGCGTCGGTGATCGCAGCGGTGCGCGGCCACGCGCACGCGGTACCCGATACCGACGCATTGCTGGCACAGCTGCAGGAGCGCGTGCACCGCGGTGACCACGTGGTGTTCATGTCCAATGGTGGCTTCGACGGCGCGCCGCGCCGTTTCCTCGCAGCATTGCAGGCGCGATGAGCACGGACGCGTCACTGCCCCTGTTCCCGCTGCACGCCACCCTGCTGCCTGGCGCGGCGATCGGCCTGCGCGTGTTCGAGCGCCGCTATCTGGACCTGATCCGCGACAGCGGCCGCAGTGCGGAGGGATTCGGCGTCTGCCTGATCCTTGATGGCCAGGAGGTCGGTGCGCCGGCAACGCCGGCCGCCTACGGTGTGCAGGTACGCATCGAGGACTTCGATGTCGGCGCCGACGGCGTGCTGCAGCTGCGCCTGCGCGGTACCCGCCGCTTCCATGTCGAGCGCACCCGGGTGCGCGACAACGGCCTGGTGGTGGCCGATGTGCGCTGGTGCGAAGAAGACCCGGATGACGAGCTGCGTCCACAGCATGCGCTGCTGGCCACCGTGCTGGGTCACATCATCGAGCAGGCCGGCGAAGCCTACGCTCCGGCCAACCCTGCGTTGCTGGACCAGGCAAGCTGGGTCGGCTGGCGCCTGGCCGAGCTGCTGCCGTTGAGCGAACAGCAGCGCCTGCAACTGCTGCAGATGGACGATCCGCATCAGCGCCTGCAGCAGTTGCTGGGCTGGATGCCGTAAGAATCATTCACGCAGCGCTTGGAACTGGTGCCGCCGGGCATGGCCCGGCGCTACCACACGGCATCGCGGTAGCGCCGGGCCACGCCCGGCGGCTCCTCACGGTGCGATGGTCTTCAACCGCAGTACCGGCAACCCGGTTTCGCCGTGCACATCCTCGCGTTGCGGCAGGTCCTGCACGGCGTCCTTCACCGCGTTCAAGGCTGGATCCACGCCGCGCAGCGGATGCCACATGCCGATCCACTGGAAGTGGCGCTCGTAGCGCAGGGTCTGTGCGCTGCCCAGCCAAAGTGGCGTGTCGCCCGGCTGCAGCTGCACGGCGGCCGGCCACAGGCGCAGCACGTAGCGCTCGTCCGGACGCGCCCCCTGGCGCACCATCAGCAATGCTTCCACGCGCGTGTCCAGCGTTGCCGGCAAGACCGGCAGCTGCTCCGCACCGGTGTCCTTGTCCAGCATCAGCAATGCTTCCTGCCAGCCGGCCTGCTCCTGCAGCGTCCAGCCACGTGCCTCCAGCTGTGCCTGCAACGGGGCCAGGGGACCGGCGACCTGCACATCGAGCGGCCAGCGCTGGTCATCGTCGAACTCGTTGCGGCGCGCCGGCAGCGCGGACCAGTCGTGCTGCCACCACGCCTGCATATCCATCGCCTGCGCGGCGGGCAGGGACGGCTCGAAACGTTCCAGCTTCACCGCGATGTTGCGAGGCGCATACCACATCGCGGCAACGGCGAAGACGCCGTAGAAAAGCCAGGCGACCGGTTTGACCCAGAACGACCGGTTGAACCGGCGGCGGTAAGCAATGCCCAGCACCAGCAGCCAGAACGTGCCGAACAGCATGCCGCCGATCACATCGCTCAGCCAGTGTGCGCCCAGATACAGGCGCGAGAAGCCGATCAGGCTGACCACGATGCCCGATACGAGGTACGGCCAGACGCGGGTGCGGCCGGGCATCTCGCGCGCGATCAGGACCGCGAAGAAGCCGAAGGTGATGGTGGCCATGGTCACCGATACCGACGGGAAGCCGAAGCCGCTGCTGGCGTCGACCGGGCGGACCACATCCACGGTCGCGCCGAGCAGCAGCGTCAGGGCCAGGCCGAAGGCGAGCGCGGCCAGCCAGTGCGCCGCAGCCATCCAGCGCCGGCGCCAGATCAGGTAGCCCATCGCCGCGGCGGTGGCCGGCAGCAGTACCGGCCATGCGCCGAGCGAGGCCAGCGCCGCCATCGGGTAGTCGGCCAGCGGGTTGCGCAGCGCCAGCATGGCCTGGTGCACCAGCAGATCGACCGCAAGCGGTTCACCGTGCGCGACCACCAGGGTGAGCAGTGCGAACCAGCCCCAGCCGAGCAGCAGCAGCATCAGTGCCAGCATCGCCAACGGCACCGACTCGCGCCGCTTCGGGTCGAGCACGCCGACCGTGTAACGGCCCAGAGTCGGATGGCGGTTGGACCAGTCGAGCAGGCGCGACAGCCAATGATCCATGCGCGCGGCGGACCAGCGGTAGCCGTACAGCACGATCGCCCAGACCAGGCTGAGGATCACCGCGAGCAGGCCGACCACCACCACCAGGCGACCTGCCACGGCCGCGACCGCGTCATAGGCTTCGCCCAGGATCCAGCCTGGCGCCAGGAACAGCACGGCCCAGGAAATGCTGGCGATGCCGCTGGCCTGCATGTAGCGGCTGGCGGGCATGTTCATCATGCCGGCGATGGCGGGGACGAACGGCCGGATCGCGCCGACGTAGCGGGCCACAAGAATGCTCTTGAAGGCATTGCGGCGGAACAGGTTCTCGCCACGGTCCAGCAGTTGCGGGTAGCGGCTGAACGGCCACACGCCGCGCAGGCGATCGCCCCAGCGGCGGCCGATCCAGTAGCTGATGCCGTCGCCCGCGAATGCACCCAGCGCTGCCGCAGCGACCGCGTACGGCCCGGAGATCTGGCCAAGGCCGATGAACACGCCCACGGCGAACAGCAGGGGCAGTGCGGGCACGATGGCGCCGAGAATGATGACCGCATCGCAGAACGCGATCAGAAAAATGACCGCGCCCGCCAGCACGGGATGAGCGGCAATCCACGCAAGGGTGGCGTCGATCCATGAAGAGTCCATTGCCCGATTATAAGGGCGTGAAGGTGACTGGTTCCCAGCCGCTTGCCGACCGTTTGCCACCGTCGGCATCGCCTAGAATGGCGCCATGCCGCATTCGCCAGACGTCCCACCACATGCATTGAAGGCCGACAGCTTCGGCCGCATCCTTCGTATGGAGGGCCCCGACGGGCCGTTCGTGCGCCGCGATCTGGGGGCGACGCCGCTGTGGCTGCGCCTGCCGGCGTGGTGGCTGGCGCGGCGCGAAGCACGCGCGCTGCGCCATATCCACGGCATGGCCGATGTCCCGCAGCTGATCGATTGGGATGGCCGCCACCTGGATCGCAGTTTCATGGCCGGCGATGCCATGTACCAGCGCCCGCCGCGCGGCGACCTCGCCTGGTTCCGCGCCGCGCGGCGCCTGCTGCAGCAGTTGCACCGGCGCGGCGTCGCCCACAACGACCTGGCCAAGGAGGCCAACTGGCTGGTCACCGACGATGGTCGTCCGGCGCTGATCGACTTCCAGCTGGCGGTGATCGGCAATCCGCGCTCGCGCTGGATGCGCCTGCTGGCCCGCGAGGATCTGCGCCATCTGCTCAAGCACAAACGCATGTATTGCCGCGAGTCATTGACGCCGGTGGAGAAGCGCGTGCTCAAGCGCACGTCGTGGGTACGCGAACTGTGGTTCGCCACCGGCAAGCCGGTCTACCGCTTCGTCACACGGCGCATCCTGCACTGGGAAGACAACGAAGGGCAGGGGCCGAAGCCGTGAGACGGTGGAACGTAGTGACCACGCTGCCGAGCGCGGCCAGCGTCCTGCATCCGCAGCTGGCGGGTGCGGGTTTCGTGCATGCCTGCCGCGTCGCCACCCATCGACAGGGGCGCAGTGCACTGCAGGCCTATCGCGACATGGCAGCGACGGTCCCCGCGTGGTTTGACGGGCTGATGGCGCTGCGCAACCAGGGCATGCGCCTGCTCGGGATGAAGGATCTGGGTTCGCTGCGTGCGGTGCAGGCTGCGCAGCATCCGAGTCCCGGGCAGCGGCTCGGCATTTTCACCCTGCAGTCGCTGCACGATGATGCCATCGTGCTGGAGGATGACGACCGGCACCTGCACGTGCAGCTGGCGCTGCAGTGGCAGGGTGACACGCTGGAAGTGGCGACGGTGGTGCATACGCACAACGCGTTCGGGCGCCTGTACATGCTGCCGGTGGACCCGATGCACCGGCTGATCGTGCCGCATCTGCTGCGCAGGCAGGTACGCGCGTACGGGTAGGCCGGGCCCGGCGGCACCCGGCGCCACCGGAGCGCTAGGGCGTTGCCGGCACCAGCTGCTGGCCAATGAAGTTCCGCTTGGCATCGAAGTCATAGCCGATCTGCAGCTGCCCCACATCCGGGCAGGCATGGCAGTCGCGCAGCGGCGTGCGGTACAGCAGGCGGATGCCGCCGCCTTCCAGTGGTGCGGTGCCTGCGGCCTGCGCCGGTGCGAACGGCGTCGCCTGCGGGTTGGCCTTCAGCACTGCCTGCACAGTCGGGTCGGCGCGCAGCGCATCGTCCAGCTGCACCGCATCGACATCGATGCGCTTGCCGCCTGCATCCACCAGACGCGTGCCTTGGTTGGTGTTGGCGCGGAAGGGATATTCAACCGTGGCCACGCCCAGTCCGTCATGCTCATGCCACGCGCTGACATAGGCCAGTTCGCCGCCGGTGGAAAGCTGCTCGGCGGCCGTGATTGCATCCGAGCTGGCGCCGCCGCTGCGCATCGCATCGCGCAGGCAGTCGCGCGTCGCCGCATCGCCTCCCTGACGGCAGGCGTTGAGATCGCCGTCCCACACCACCGCCTCGCTCCAGCGCATCCGGCCATCGGTCGCTGCCTTCTCCGCGCTGGGGGTGTCCGTGGCGACAGGTTCCTTGCCGGGCTCGGGCGAGCTGCCCTGGCAGGCGGTCATCAGGGCGAGTGCGAGGGCAGGCAGCAGCAGACGGGAACGGCGCATGGCGTGGACCTCGTGCGTTGACTGGAGGCCCGAGTATCGTCAAGACCGGGTGAACTCCGCGTCGGCGCGGCATACTAGCCGCTCATTGCATACGCTGGAGTCTGGAACGTGGGCAGTCTGCAGGGCAAGACCCTTTTCATCACCGGTGCCTCGCGTGGCATCGGCCTGGCAATCGCGCTGCGTGCCGCGCGCGATGGTGCCAACGTGGCCATCGCGGCAAAGTCATCGGTGCCGAACCCGAAGTTGCCGGGCACCATCCACAGCGCTGCCGATGCGGTGAATGCGGCCGGCGGCCAGGGCCTGGCGTTGAAATGCGACATCCGCGAGGAAGAGCAGGTGCAGGCGGCCGTCGCCGCTACGGTCGATACCTTCGGGGGCATCGACATCCTGGTCAACAATGCCAGCGCGATCTGGCTGCGCGGCACGCTGGAGACACCGATGAAGCGCTTCGACCTGATGCAGCAGGTCAATGCGCGTGGCAGTTTCCTGTGCGCACAGGCCTGCCTGCCGTACCTGCGGCAGGCCCCGAATCCACACATCCTCACCCTGGCGCCGCCGCCGAGCCTGGAACCGAAGTGGTGGGGCGCGCATACCGGCTACACGCTGGCGAAGATGGGCATGAGCTTCGTCACCCTCGGTCTTGCCGCCGAGTTCGGGCCGCAGGGCGTGGCGGTCAATGCGCTGTGGCCGCGCACGGTGATCGCCACCGACGCCATCAACATGATCCCCGGCGTTGACGCGGCGGGATGCCGCACGCCGCAGATCATGGCCGATGCCGCGCATGCAGTGCTGGTACGCGAAGCCGCGGGTTTCCACGGCCAGTTCCTGATCGATGACGAGGTGCTGGCACAGGCCGGCATCACCGACCTGTCCGGCTACGCGGTGGATCCGTCGCGGCCGCTGGTGCCGGATCTGTTCCTCGACTGATCCGATGCGAGTGTCATGATCGGCCAACTGCGATAGAATTCGCGGCTGTAATCGTTTTCAACAAGGATGTGCGTAGATGCTCCGTCGTACCACTGCAGCGCTGCTCGCTGCGTCGTTGTCGCTTGCCCTGGTCGCCTGTGGTGGCAAGCCGTCCACTTCGCCCGGCACGTCCGACAAGACCGATGCCGCGCCTACGCAGGATGCCCAGCAGCAGCTGACCTCCAAGCTCAACGCCTATATCGGCTGCTTCAACGCGGTCGATTCCGAGGTGCATGGCAGCGCCCGCGCCTACACGGGCTGGATCAAGGATCTGGAGGCCGGTCCGAGCGGACGCGAGACCCGTGTGTACGGACCGAGCGAGATCGACGACTACGACATGAAGCAGTGCGACGCACCGATCACCGAGGCGATCGCGGCCCAGCCCGCGCTGCCGGAACTCGATGCGGCGGCTGGCCGCTACCTGCAGGCGTTGAAGGCACTGGTGCCGGTCAGCCATGAGGCACACGACTACTACGAGCGCCAGGATTACGAGGACGACCAGTTCGCCAAGGGCAAGCAGCTGCACGCGCCGCTGATGGCGGCGTTCAAGGCCTTCGCCGGCGCCAGCGAAACGTTCAACGTTGAACTGGAACGCCAGAACGATGCTGCCCAGCGCGAGCACCTCAAGGCGCTGGAACAGGCCGAGGGCCGCACCCGCGAGTACTACCGGCTGGCGATGATGCTGGAAGCGAAAGCGATCATGGACCTGATGGGCGACGACGATTTCGATCCGGCGCAGGCCGATGAACTGCTGCAAGCCTTCAATCGCATTTCCGACGAAGCACATGCCAAGGTGGCCGATCAGGAGCCGGGCAAGCTGGACTGGAACAGCTTCGAGCGCGAAGCCGAGAACTTCCGTCGCGAGGGCAAGGAGCGCCTGCAGCGGGTCAGCAGCAAGACCCCGTACAACGACTTTGAGCGGCGCATGCTGGATTCGCCGTCGATGGCCCCGCGGGGTTCGGCCGGGCGACTGCTGCATGTCTACAACGCGCTGGTGTTCCAGAGCAACCGGCAGTAGATCCGGGTGAGAGTCCAGTGTGCCGACGCACTGGTCAGTGCCAGCAATCAGATGCGCTGAGGCGGGAGCGGCGGCAGGCCGCTCACCGCCCCGCGCAGGTACGGGTCAGCGGTTGAAGGCTTCCGGCAGCGCGTTGCCGCAGGCCCGGCAGTGGCGTGCATCCGGTTCGTGGCCTTCCAGCCCGCAGTGCGGGCAACCCCGGGCATCGCGGCGTGCCGCCAGCTCGGCCTCGCGCATGGTGCTGGCCAGTTCAGCGGTGTAGATGCCGGTGGGCACGGCAATGATGCTGTAGCCGATCAGGATCAGCACGGATGTGACGAAGCGGCCGAGCACGGTCTGCGGCACGATGTCGCCGAAGCCGACCGTGGCCATGGTCACCACCGCCCAGTACATGCTGGCAGGAATGTTGCTGAAGCCGTTCTCCGGTCCTTCGATCACGTACATCAGCGCGCCGGCGATGATGGTGATGGTGATCACCGTGAACAGGAACACCAGGATCTTCCGCCGGCTGCGCCACAGTGACTGCATCAGCACGCCGCTTTCCTCGATGTAGCGGGTCAGCTTGAGGATGCGGAACACGCGCAGAATGCGCAGTGCGCGCACCACCAGCAGGCTCTGCGCGCCGGGGATGAACATCGACAGGTACGCGGGCAGGATCGACAGCAGGTCGATGATGCCCCACACGCTCACGGCATAGCGCAGCGGGCGCTTGACCACCGCCAGCCGCAGCAGGTACTCGGCGGTGAAGATGAGGGTGAAGCCCCACTCGAGCACGTACAGGCTGGTGGACCACTCGGCGTGCAGGTGCTGCACGCTGTCGATCATCACCACCAGGATGCTGGCGATGATGGTCACCACCAGCAGCAGGTCGAAATTGCGCGAGGGCCGGGTATCGTGCCGGTAGATGATGTCGAACCACTGGCGGCGCCAGCCGGTTTCGGTGGCGGGGTTCAGCTGGGGGGCGGAGAACGGTCGCATGGGCGCATTGTGCCGCAGGGGTTCCGGCGCGAGAATGGGCATTCCTGAATCCTGCCGACTGCCATGACCTCCGCGACCGACCCGCTGATCTCCCTTTCGCACTACTACCTGCCGGTCTACAAGCCTCGCCAGGTGGTGCTGGAGCGTGGCCAGGGCGCCCGCGTGTGGGACAGCCAGGGCCGTGAGTTCATCGATCTGGCGGCCGGCATCGCCGTGTGCGGCCTGGGCCACAACGACCCGGATCTGGTGGCGGCACTGGTCGAGCAGGCCGGCAAGCTCTGGCACACCAGCAATGTGTTCTACAGCGCACCGCCGCTGCACCTGGCGGAAGAGCTGGTGAAGGCCAGCCGCTTCGCCGAGCGCGTGTTCCTGTGCAATTCCGGCGCCGAAGCCAATGAAGTGGCGATCAAGATGGTGCGCAAGTGGGCCTCCAGCCAGGGGCGGCCGGCTGACAAGCGGGTGATCATCACGTTCCGCGGCAGCTTCCACGGCCGCACCATGGGCGCGGTGACCGCCACCGCCCAGCCGAAGTACCAGGAAGGCTATGAGCCGCTGCCCGGTGGCTTCCGCTACATCGACTTCAACGACGAAGTGCAGCTGGAAACGGCGATGGCCGCGGGCGACGTGGCGGCGGTGATGCTGGAGCCGGTGCAGGGCGAGGGTGGCGTGATGCCGGCCAAGTCCGGTTTCCTCAAGCGCGTGCGCGAGCTGTGCGACCAGCACGGCGCGCTGCTGGTGCTGGATGAGATCCAGGCGGGCATGGGCCGTACCGGCACGCTGTTCGCGCACTGGCAGGATGACGTGGTGCCGGACATGGTCACCCTGGCCAAGGCGCTGGGAGGCGGCTTCCCGATCGGCGCGATGCTGGCCGGCCCGAAGGTCGCCGAGACCATGCAGTTCGGTGCGCACGGCACCACCTTCGGTGGCAATCCGCTGGCTGCTGCCGTCGCCCGCGTAGCGCTGCGCAAACTGTCCTCGCCTGAGATCGCCGCCAATGTCAGCCGCCAGTCGAAGGCGCTGCGCGATGGTTTCGCCCGCATCAGCGAGGAATTCGGCGTGTTCAGTGGCGTACGCGGTCGCGGCCTGATGCTGGGCGCGGTCCTGGCCAAGGACTTCGCCGGGCAGGCCGGTGCCATCCTCGATCACGCGGCCGAACACGGCCTGCTGACCCTGCAGGCCGGTCCGGACGTGCTGCGTTTCGTGCCGTCGTTGAACATCACCGACGAAGAAGTGGCCGAAGGCCTGAAGCGCCTGCGTGCCGCTGTTGCGGCGTTCGTCGCCGCACGCTGAAGCCTTGGCGCTGACCCCGTTGCCGCGGAATCGCTGTAGAGCCGAGCCCATGCTCGGCTCATCTCCACGTCAGGCAACAGCAGCCGAGCATGGGCTCGGCTCTACAGCGGTCACGTGATCCGGTAGCGCTTCAACACCTTGCCCAGCCCACGGCCATCGTGCACCGTTTCCGCGTGCAGCCCAGCGGCGCGTGCGCCGCGCACGTTGGCGAACAGGTCATCGACGAACAGCGTGTGCGCAGGCGCTGCATCAAGCATCTCCAGCGTGCGCAGGAACACCTCCGGCGCCGGTTTGCGCAGGCCGAAATCGGCGCTGCAGAACACGCGACCCAGCAGGGCAGGGAACAGCTCCGGCAGCAGGGAAGGCAACGCCTGCTTCATCAGCGCGCCATTGTTGGTCAGCACCGCCATCGGCAGCTGCAGGGCCCGCAGCCGTTGCAGGACTGCGCGCTGCGGATGGCTCGCGGCTTGCCGCGCTGCCGTCCAGGTGTCCACGTCGATGGTCCTGTGCAGAAGCTCTCCCAATCGCGCCAGATAGGCAGGGCCGCCCAGCAAGCCATTGTCATGCGCGGCTTCCAGCCCGCTGTCGTACAACGCGGCCTGCACGGCCTGCGTCGGAACCCCCAGCGCCTTCGCCAGATGCAGCACGCGTTGCGCGCGCTGGTAATGCACCAGCACGCCGTCTACATCCAGCAGCAACAGGTCGATCCGCATCGGCCGAGCATGCCATTGCGGCAAGTGTGCGGGAAACCCTGGAGTGGGCATGCGACAGACGGTCGCAGACGCGGCCACAGGGGGCTGCCTAGAATGGCGCTTGAATCCGCAGGAGAGGCAACGATGAAGGCTTGGATGGTGGCAGTGGGACTGGGCGCGCTGATGCTGGCGCCGTCGGCGATGGCGCGGGTGTGTGCGGTAAGCATCGACAGCACCGACCAGATGAGCTTCAGCAGCCGCGAGATCAAGGTCGCCGCCGACTGCACCGCCGTGGATCTGACGCTGCGCCACACCGGCAAGTTGGCCGCCACTGCCATGGGCCACAACTGGGTGCTGACCCGCAGTGCCGATTACCAGCCGGTGGCGATGGCGGGCATGCGCATGACCCTGGCCGACAGCTACCTGCCGAAGGCCGACAAGCGCGTGTTGGCGCACACCAAGGTGATCGGCGGCGGCGAGACCACGCGCGTGCGCTTCTCTACCCAGGGCCTGCAGAAGGGCGGTGACTACACCTTCTTCTGCTCGTTCCCCGGCCACTTCGCGATGATGAAGGGCACGTTCGTCTTTGGTTGATGCCGTTTGCAGCGTCGCACCATGCTCGACTGCTCTTTTCCGCGCTGCGTACGATGAGCCGGGCATGGCTCGGCTCTACACGTTGCAGTAGATCCACGCCAGGCGTGGATACGGTGCAAGGCAGTGCCAACCAAGGTTGGCACCTGCCATGGGCAGGGCTCAGCCCTTGGCGGCCTTGAACGCCACGCGTGCAGCGGCCAGCGTCGCTTCGATCACCGCATCGTCGTGCGCACTGGACAGGAAGCCGGCCTCGTACGCCGACGGTGCCAGGAACACGCCCTGGTCCAGCATGGCGTGGAAGAAGCGGTTGAACGCCGGAATGTCACAGGCGGTGGCCTGCGCATAGGTCTCCACCTTCTCGCTGGTGAAGAACAGCCCGAACATCGCGCCGACCCGGGTCGTGGTCACGGCCACTCCGGCGTCTGCGGCCGCAGCTTCCAGGCCCTCGCACAGGCGTGCGGTGCGCTCGGCCAGGTCGGCGTGGAAGCCGGGCTGCTGGACCAGTTCCAGCATTGCCAGGCCGGCCGCCATCGCCACCGGATTGCCGCTGAGCGTGCCGGCCTGGTAGATCGGGCCGGCGGGGGCGATCTGCTGCATCAGGTCGCGGCGACCGCCATAGGCGCCCACCGGCATGCCGCCGCCGATGATCTTGCCGAAGGTGGTCAGGTCCGGCGTGATCCCGTAATGCGCCTGCGCGCCGCCGAGCGCCACGCGGAAGCCGGTCATCACTTCATCGAAGATCAGCAGTGCGCCGTGTTGCGTGCACAGCTCGCGCAGGTGCTGCAGGTAGCCGTCGCGCGGCGGGATGCAGTTGGCGTTGCCCACCACCGGTTCGATGATCAGGCCGGCGATCTCGCTGCCCCGTGCCTCGAACAGTGCGGTGGCGGCCTCGAAGTCGTTGTAGGGCAGGGTCAGGGTGAGTTCGCTCAGGCCTGCCGGAACGCCCGGTGAGGTGGGCACACCGAGGGTCAGCATGCCGCTGCCGGCCTTGACCAGGAACGAGTCGCCATGGCCGTGGTAACACCCTTCGAACTTGACGATGCGGTTGCGCCCGGTGGCACCGCGCGCCAGGCGGATCGCCGACAGGGTCGCTTCGGTGCCGGAGTTGACCATCCGCACCATCTCGCAGGACGGCACCAGGCGGGTGATGGTCTCGGCCATGGTCACTTCGGCGGCGCACGGCGCACCGAACGAGAGGCCCTGTTCAACGGCCTTCTTCACCGCCTGGCGTACGGCCGGATGATTGTGGCCGACGATCATCGGACCCCAGGAACCGACATAGTCGATGTAGCGGTTGCCGTCCACGTCGTACAGGTAGGCGCCATCGGCGCGCTCGACGAAGAAGGGCTCGCCGCCGACCGACTTGAACGCGCGGACCGGCGAATTGACGCCGCCCGGCAGCAAGTGCTGGGCACGGGAGAACAGGGCGTGGGACTGGTCGTGGTTCATCGGGTTTCCTGGGTGTTACCGGAACTGGGCGAGGTAGGCGCGCTGGGTGGCGACCGGGTCCGGTGCGGCGTAGATGCCGCTGACCACGGCCACCAGGTCGGCGCCGGCCTCGATGAGGGGACCGACATTGTCCGGCGTCAGGCCGCCGATCGCCACCCGCGGTACGCCCAGTGCGCCGCTCTGCCGCAGCAGATCGATGTGGGCACGGCTGGTGGTGATCTTGGTGGTGGTCGGAAAGAAGGCGCCGAAGGCCACATAGCTGGCGCCAGCGGCTGCGGCGGCCTCGGCGTTGGCCAGCTGGTCGTAGCAGGAGGCGCCGATGATGGCGTCGGCACCGAGCAGGGCGCGCGCGCTGGCGATGTCGCCGTCGGTACCGCCCAGATGCACGCCGGCTGCGCCCACGGCCCGGGCCAGTACCGGGTCATCATTGACGATCAGCGGCACGCCGTGCTCTGCGCACAGCGCCTGCAGTGCGGTGGCCTGTTCCAGCCGCAGCGCGTCGCTGGCGGTCTTGTTGCGGTACTGCAGCCAGGTGGCGCCGGCGGCCAGCAAGGGCGCGGTGCGGGCCAGCAGGCGTGCGGTGTCGGGCTCATCCGGGGTGATGAGGTAGACGCCACGGGGCGCCGGGGAAGCAGAGGTCATCGATGGCTACCGGTGAGTGGACCGCGATGGGACAATGGCGGCCCGTGAATTCAACCCCGATTATCCGATGAGCGACGCCACCCCCACCACCCTGCGTACCTGGATGTGCGTGGTCTGCGGCTTCCTTTACCACGAGGCCGACGGCCTGCCGGAAGAGGGCATTGCGCCGGGCACGCGCTGGGAAGACATTCCGGACACCTGGACCTGCCCGGACTGCGGCGTTACCAAGGCCGATTTCGAGATGGTCGAGGTCGATTGACGGACGTGGGGCGGGCCGCAGGTCCGCGCACCGACCGCCTCAATGCAGCCGTGGCATCGGCCCGCCCAGATCGATCAGCTTCTCGCGCAGCCACTGCGCGTCGCTGGCCTCGGGATTGCGCTTGAGGTACTGCCCCAGATCGTGCCGGGCTCCCGTCAGGTACTCCAGCTGCAGGTAGGCCAGGCCCCGGTCGCGCAGGGCGTCGTCCTGCTCCGGCGCCAGCTTCAGCAGGCGGTCGGCACTGCGCGCGGCACGGTCCCATTCACCGGCCTCGGCATACACGCCGTGCAGGTTGCGCAGCATCCGCATCAGGATCGCGCGGGACGGTGCCGGATCGAGAATCTGCGCCAGCACCTGGTCGTCGGGCATCTGCCCGCCCAGATGTGACTTTGCGCGCTCCCGCAGTTCGTCCACATCCAGCGGCCGACCGCCGTTGAACGGGTCCATCACCAGGACACCGTCATCCACCGGCAGGCGCACCAGGAAGTGGCCGGGGAAGGACACGCCGTCCAGCGGAATGCCCAGCCGCCGCGCGACCTCCATCTGTACCAGCGCCAGCGAGATCGGATTGCCGAGCCTGCGCTCGAATACCTGGTTGAGATAACTGTTGCGCGGATCGTAATACTCGTCGTGGTCGCCGCTGTAGCCCAGTTCGTCGAACAGGTGGCGATTGATCGCGGCCATTTTCAGCGGACTGCGCTCGATGCTGTCCACTTCGGCGCGAAGGTGGTCGACATGGCTCTGGATCAGCGCGTCGTAGGTGGACGGCTGCAGATCCGGATATTCATCGCGCGCGATCAGCAGCGCGGTCGGCAACAACGGCAGCGCCTCGTCTTCGAGGTCGGCCAGTGCATCCCAGTCGGGGAGTGTGATCCGGTCCGGCATGGTCACAGACTGGCGGCAATCGCAGACGGATTCAAGCGGTGTGGCGTGAAAAATCCAGGGGTCAGATCCCGTCCGCGTGCGAAAGGGATCCGACCCCGACCGGGGTGCCGGCCGGCCGCCGGGCCGCGTGGGCCTACTTCTCGATGCCCGGGCCGAAGGTCAGTTCGGTACCATCCTTCAGCTTGAGCTTCTCGGCCTGGCCGGCGTTGAGTTCCAGCACGTACCGGGCCGGGCCGCCGCTGGGATAGGGCGGGCACATGTCGCCGGCCGAGCAGGGCGGCACGTCGCGCTGCTGGCTCACCAGCCTGCGCTGGCTGTCGAAGTACAGGATGTCCAGCGCGATCTTGGTGTTCTTCATCCAGTACGCCTGCATTTCCTCGCGGTCATGGATGAACAGCATGCCGTGGTCAACGGGCATCTGGTCGCGGAACATCAGCCCGCGTGCGCGGGTCTCATCATTGGTTGCCAGCTCCACGTGGTAGCGGGCGCCGTCCAGTTCGACCCAGTGACGGGCCGCATCGGTGGCACAGCCGGCCAGGGCCAGCAAGGGAAGCATCAGCAGCGAACGCAGCAGCGACATCGTCAGGATCCTTCGCGTGAGGGTCAGAGCACGACCGGCGGTTCGCCGCCGATGATCACCACGTCGGCACGGCGACGGGCAAACAGGCCGACGCAGACCACGCCCGGCAGCTGGTTGAGTTCGCGCTCGAGCTTTTCCGGATCGGTGATCTGCAGGTTGTGGATGTCCAGGATCTGGTTGCCGTTGTCGGTGACCACGCCCTCGCGCCAGGTCGGCTGGCCCCCGGTCATGTCGCGGATCTGCCGGGCCACCAGGCTGCGTGCCATCGGAATCACTTCCACCGGCAGCGGGAACCTGCCCAGCACCGGGACCTGCTTGCTCGGGTCGACGATGCAGACGAAGCGCTCGCTGGCCTCGGCAATGATCTTCTCGCGGGTCAGTGCAGCGCCACCGCCCTTGATCAGGCACTTGCCGGGATCGCACTCGTCGGCGCCGTCGACGTACAGCGACAGGTTGCCGGTGTGGTTCAGCTCGATCACCTCGATCCCGTGCTGCTTCAGGCGCGCGGTGCTCTGTTCCGAGCTGGACACCGCACCCTTGATGCGATGCTGGATGCGCGCCAGCGCATCGATGAAATAGGCGACGGTGGAACCGGTGCCGACACCGACGATCATGCCGTCTTCGACGTACTCGATGGCTTTCTCGGCGGCCAGGCGCTTGGCTTCGGACATGGGAGGAACTCTCAGCAGGGAATCAGGATTTCTTTTCCAGCGACAGCAGCAGCTTCCACTGCGCGGCGGTCACCGGGAACACCGACAGCCGGTTGCCCTTGGCAACCAGCGGGAAGCCCTCGCCGAGTGCTTCGGCGTGCAGCTTGATCTCGTCCAGCGCGATCACCTGGCTGAGCTTGCGGTCGAAGGCCACGTCCACCAGCATCCAGCGCGGGTTCTCGCGCGTGCTTTTCGGGTCGTGGTAGTCGGATTTCGGGTCGAACTGGGTATCGTCCGGGTAGGCCGGGCTGGCGACCGTGGCCAGGCCGACGATGCCGGGGACCTTGGTATTGGAGTGGTAGAACAGGATGCCGTCGCCGACCTGCATGCCATCGCGCATGAAGTTGCGCGCCTGGTAGTTGCGTACCCCGTTCCACGGCTCGACCTTGACCCGGGCCAGGTCATCGATGGAGAAGGCGTCCGGCTCGGACTTCATCAGCCAATAGCGCTTGCGGGCGGTCATGCGTTCACGGGGGCAGCGGAGGGGAACAGGGTGCCGGCTTCGGTGCAGATCGCATCCACCGGCACGTCCCACGACGCCACCGGCAAGGACTCGACCTGCTGCACCGCGAAGGCAGCACCGACCAGCCAGGGCGGCGCCGGCCGGTCGTGGCGGAAGGCGAAGCTGCGATCATACCAGCCGCCCCCCATGCCCAGCCGCCGGCACTGTGTGTCGAAACCCACCAGCGGGGTCACTACCAGCGCCATCTGCGCCGGTTCCAGCGTGTCTTCCACGGCCACGTCCGGTTCCGGAATGCCGTAGCGATTGCCGGTCAGGGGCTGACCGGGCCGCCAGGGCGCGAAGCGCAGCGTGTCGCCGGCCAGCACCGGCAGGCAGTAGGTGAGTCCATCGGGCAGCTGCAGCTGCCAGCGATGCAGCGCGATCTCACCGTCCAGCGCCCAATAGCCGGCAACGTGGCCGTGAAGCGGCGCAAACGGCAACGCCAGCAGCCCATCGGCAAGGGCATCGGCGGCGGCGATGCGCTCGCTGGCGGAAAGGTCACGGCGGCGTTGCCGCAGGTCGTGGCGCAGGGCCTGGCGCGGGTCGGTCATGGCAGCGTGCGGCAAGGAACAGCCGTCATTGTGCCGGAAAGAACAAGGGCGACGCCCGAAGACGCCGCCCTTGCTGGAATATTGCATTCTCCGCAATGTCGATGCATGCGAAACGACCTTGAACCCGGGGGCTCAAGTGGGAACGCTGGAGAACCATCGGGCTTCCCGCTACAAGGCGGACCTGCACTCCCGGCGCTGTCGCGCTCCCGGTGTCGTTCTTAAGGGACAAGGCGAATGTTTGCACATGCCGTCGAGTACCGCAGAGAACGCAGGGCCATTATAGCGGCCGGTCCTGATCTGGATAGGCCGTTCGTCGGCAACAGTCCGTGCCAATTCAGAAATGAGAAGACGCGTGTCGCGCGATCTGTCAGGGATTGCCGTCGATGGCGCGGTCCAGCCGCCGGTTCAGGTCGGCCAGCGTCTGCTGCAGGGCCACGGCCTGGCGGGCGTTCTCGTCACGCAACAGCTGCAGTTCATGGGCCAGATTCAGTGCCGCCAGGACCGCGATGCGGTCGACCGCCGCCATGCGGTTGCTGCCACGGATCTCGCGCATCCGTGCGTCGAGCAGGCGCGCGGCCGCCATCAGGCTGTCGCGTTCATCGGCACCCACGCCGACGGTGTACTCGCGGTCGAGGATGCGGACGCTGACCGGTTCGGCGCTCATGTGTGCTGCTCCAGGGATTTGAGCCGGCTGATCATCGCTTCCACCCGCGAGCGCGCCTGTTCGTTCTTGGCCAGCAGCGTCGAGCGCTCGGCCACCAGCTGTTCCTGCTGGTGGCGCAGGCTGCGGTTCTCTTCGGCCAGGCGCTGGTTGCGTTCAAGCAATGCTTCCACGCGGGCGGCGAAGTCCTGCAGCTGGGCAAGGGGATCGGCGGGTTCCATGCAGGCACGATAGGCAAGCCGGGTCAGGACGGTCAAGCGCTGTCGCAGCACGCCCGGATGGCCACGGGGAGGTCGCTATCGGGTTGCTACACTACAGGGCTCACGGGCGCGCGCGTACGCGCTCGGGGTTTCCTTCTCCGAACGAGCCGCACGATGACCGAACTTCCCTCCGTCGACGACGTTTCCCGCGCGAGCCAGGACCTGGGCCTGGGCGCCACCGCTGCCGAGCTGCATGGCGGCCTGTGCGGCTGGCTGGCCGCCGGTGGAGCTCCCGGCAACGACTGGCCGGCGCGTGTGCTGGCCGACGACAGCCTGCCGCCGGTGGCGGCCGACAGCGCCCTCGGGCAGTTGTTGCAGGCCACCATCAAGCAGCTGGAGGACCGCGATTTCGCGTTCGAGCTGCTGCTGAGCGACAGCGAGGACGTGGCTGCGCAGGCCGACGCCATGTTCAGCTGGACCCGCGCCTTCCTGGGTGGATTCGGACTGGGCAGTGGCGGCCGTCGTCCGGCCCTGTCCGAAGAGGGCGAAGAGGCGCTGACCGACATGGCCAGCCTGGCGCGTGCTTCCAGCGAGGATTTCGAGGCAGGTGGCGAGGACGACGATGAGGCGCTGTCGGAGATCGAGGAATTCATCCGCGTGGCGGTGCTGCTGCTGCACGGCGATGTGGTGCTGGCCGCGCGCCACCGGCAGCGCCTGAACTGATGGACATCAAGCAGCGCACCGGCATTGCGGCCGGCGAGTACAAGCGTCGTCGCCGGCAGCTGATGGACATGGCCGGCGAAGACGCCATCCTGGTGCTGCCCGCCGCGTCCGAGAAGGTGCGCAGCCTGGATACCCATTACCCGTACCGGCAGGATTCGGACTTCCAGTACCTGAGCGGCTTCCCGGAGCCGGAAGCCGTGCTGGTGCTGATTCCCGGGCGTCGTCACGGCGAGGCGATCCTGTTCTGCCGCGAACGCGATGCCGAGCGCGAGGCCTGGGACGGCAGCCGCGCCGGCCAGGAAGGCGCCGTGGCGCAGTTCGGCATGGACGATGCCTATCCGATCGACGATCTGGACGACATCCTTCCGGGCCTGCTGGAGGGACGCTCGCGCGTCTACTACCACTTCGGCCGTGACGCGGACTTCGACCTGAAGCTGATCGGCTGGGTCAACCGTGTCCGCTCCCAGGTGCGCCACGGTGCGCAGCCGCCGCACGAGTTCCTGGAGCTGGGCCACCTGCTGCATGAGCAGCGCCTGTTCAAGTCCGGCGCGGAGGTGGCGCTGATGCAGCACGCCGCCCAGATCAGCGTGCGTGCGCACCTGGCAGCGATGAAGGCGGCGAAGGCGGGCATCCATGAGTACGAACTGCAGGCCGAACTGGAGCGGGTGTTCCGTGCCAGCGATGCGGTGCCGGCGTACTGCAGCATCGTCGGCGCCGGCCGCAACGGGTGCATCCTGCACTATCGCGACAACAACGGGCGTGCGCGCGACGGCGAGCTGGTGCTGATCGATGCGGGTGCTGAGTACCGTGGCTACGCCAGCGACATCACCCGTACCTTCCCGGTGAACGGGCGCTTCAGCGCCGAGCAGCGCGCGCTGCATGATCTGGTCGGCCAGGCCCAGGCGGCGGCGCTGGCCCAGGCCCGGCCCGGCGTACCCTACGAAGCCGGCCACCTGGCGGCGGTGCAGACGCTGACCGAGGGCCTGCTGCGGCTCGGCCTGCTGAAGGGCACGCTGGAGAAGAATCTTTCCGAAGGCCTGTACCAGCGTTTCTACCGGCACAAGACCGGCCACTGGATCGGGCTGGATGTGCACGACGTGGGCGACTACCGCCTGGCCGGTGACTCGCGGCTGCTGGAGCCGGGCATGGCGTTCACCATCGAGCCGGGCCTGTACATCGGCGTGGACGATACGACGGTGGAGCCGCGCTGGCGTGGCATCGGCATCCGCACCGAGGACGATGTGCTGATCACCGACGATGGCCATCGCGTGCTGACCGAAGGGCTGGCGCGGAGTGCGGACGAGATCGAAGCGGTGATGGCGGGTTGAGGGTTGCCGGCAGGGCTTGCAGCCCTGCACCTGCTCAATGCAACGGCCAAAGCCAAAGCGGGCATTCCGAGGGATGGCGGGGCACTGTGGATTTGCGGGGACGCCGTGAACCCGTCCATGGGGGCTTGGTCGCGGCATCCATGCCGCTCACACCCCGCAAACCCACAGTGCCCCGCCTTCGACAGCTGGCCGGTGGCTGTTGGTAGGTGTCGACCTTGGTCGACACAGTGCGAGCGCAGCGAGCGACCCGCTTTTGCTTTTCTTTCTTCTTTTCCGTGGTTGGATGCGCGCAGAAGACTGTCAGAGGTGGGGCGGGGGGCATGCAGGGACGTACTTGCAGCGTCCCCTGCATGGCCTACCCGCCCCGCCAAGCGCGCATCACGCATGATGCCAGTCGACTAACAGTCGACCCTACCTGTGAGGCCAACCACGAGGGGCTCAGCCGTTGGCTGCCGCAAACTCCGGTCGCGTCAGGTTGTCCGCTTCGCCATCGGTGCACAGCACTTCGTCCTCGATGCGGATGCCGCCATACGGACGGAAGAAGTCCACGCGCTCCCAGTTGATCGCATCGCCATGGCCGGCGTCCTTGACCTCGTTCAACAGCATGTCGATGAAGTACAGGCCCGGCTCGATGGTCACCACCATCCCCGGTTCCAGCACGCGGGTCAGACGCAGGTAGGGATGACCCGCCGGACGTTCGATCCGGCCGCCTTCGTCGCTGGCGGCGAATCCGGCCACGTCATGCACCTGCAGGCCGATCAGATGGCCGATGCCGTGCGGGAAGAATGCGGCGCTGACGCCGGTTTCCAGCGCGGTCTGCGGCGATACCCTGATGACGCCGAAGTCCTTCAGAACGCCCATCAGCGACAGATGCGCGTCCACGTGCAGCGTCCTGTAATCAACGCCCGGGCGCACCGCCGCGCACATCTGCTGCTGGGCGGCATCGACGGCAGCGATCATCGCAGCGAATTCGTCGTGGCCGTGCGCCGCGTAGGTACGGGTGATGTCGCTGGCGTAGCCGTGCGCGCTGGCGCCGGCATCGATGAGGAAGCTGCGCAGCGGCTGCGGTGCCTTGCGGCCCAGTTCGGTGTAGTGCAGAACGGCGGCGTGCTCGTTCAACGCCACGATGTTGCCGTAGGGCAGTTCATTGGCGTCCTGGCCCACCGCCTGGCAGTACGCCATGTGGATGCTGAATTCGTCGGCATCGTTGCGGAACGCGGCTTCGGCGGCGCGATGGCCGCGCACGCCCAGCACCTGTGCCTGGCGCATCAGGGCGATCTCGTAGGGCGTCTTGCTGCCACGGTGCCATTCCAGGTAATTCACCACCGCCGGAGGA
Source organism: Stenotrophomonas sp. STEN225 (assembly GCF_056756445.1). Classification (NCBI taxonomy): domain Bacteria; kingdom Pseudomonadati; phylum Pseudomonadota; class Gammaproteobacteria; order Lysobacterales; family Lysobacteraceae; genus Stenotrophomonas; species Stenotrophomonas sp. STEN225. The sequence goes on from NZ_JBRRBV010000008.1 coordinate 128,667, forward strand.
TTGTTCGGCACGTGGCTGCCCAGGGCGCTCTGCGGCTCACCCAGGATCGCGCAGCGCGACGGATCGGCCGGCAGCAACGCCAGCGCTTCGTCCGGCGTGCGGATGATGTGGATGTCGAAGTGCTCCACCCACCAGCCGCTCGGCGCGTCCGGCACTACGTGCCAGTAATCGAACGGCTGATGGAAGATCACCACCGGCCGCTTGCCGGGCGTAAACACGATCCAGCTGTTGGGCACGCGCGTCAGCGGCAACCATGCCTTGAACTGCGGATTCACCGCATAGGGATAGTCGCGATCATCAAACACCTGGTAGTGCAGGGTGCCGCTGGGCACGACGAGGTGATCAAAGCCGCCGCGCGCCAGCGCCTGCTCGGCGCGTCGGCACAGCACGGCCAGGTGATCGGGATACAGGGCGCCGGGGTCTTGCTGGATCATTGCGGTGGCTCGACACGGAAACGGCCCTAGATTCTGCCGCATACCGGCAGAAACCGCTGTGCCGGAACCGGCAGTCAGTCCGTCGAAAGCGGTCCTTCGTCGCTGTCTTCGCCTACCCACTGCCGCAGCAGCTGGCGGTGTTCGCGTGACAGGGTGAGGAACCGGAAGCCCACCCAGCTCTGTCCCGGGGCGTGCGCCGGCTCGCTCCACAACAGGTGCACGCCCACGTCGATGGCTGCCTGCTGGCCATCGCCCAGCGGCAGCGGGAAGCGGAACTGATACAGTGCGTCGTCGCGCAGCGCAGTGCTGGCCAGCATCAGCATGCCGGTTTCGGACACATTGCCAAGGCGACCGACCACGCAGTCGCGCATCTGGTCGGTCACCGGCACCAGGTCCGACACCTGGCGTCGGGGGGCGCGGCGGGTGTCCTGCGGCGGCGTCATGCTCATGCGGGGGTGTCCTGCGGGTTGCGGCCGGCAAGGGCACGCAGGGCGCCCAGACTGGCCTTCCAGGCGCGGTCGACCAGCCGGCCCTTGTCTTCGGTGACCAGATGCGCACGCCCAGCGCTGATCTGCCGCGCCAGGCTGTCGAGGTCGGTTTCGGCAATCTTCTGCCCGCGCGGATTGACGAACAGCACATGGCCGGTCAGCAGGCTGTACCAGGACAGGCGCTGGCGGCGAAGCGTGCCGTCGCCGTTGTCGATGTCGAACCAGCTGCCGAAGGGCAGGGAGCACAGCTGCTCGTAGGCGGCCTCCTCCGCACTGCTGCGTGGCGCGGCAGGGGCGGACGCACTGCGGCTGTCGGTGTGCTCGCCCAGCCGGGCGCGGGCCTTCAGCCGCGCGCTGAGTTCGGTACGCGACGTGCTGTCGTCCTCGCCCCCGGGTGTGGCCAGGCGACGGGCCACCGCTGAGGCTTCCTCGGCGTGATAGCCCACCTGCAGCAGCGCGGCCTCCACATCGGCGGCCAAGGGGCCATCGGTGCCATCGACGCCGTTGGCGGCGGTTGCGGTGACGGCCGCGATGCGCTCGGTCTGCTGCAGCCGCTCCTGCCACTGGGGCGAGTCCTCGCCATGGCGCAGCCGGGTCAGGGTCAGCGCGTCGGACCAGGCCTGGCGCAGCAGAGTCTGGACGAAACGCGGCGGCTGCTGCGTGCTGCAGCACTGCTCGATCTGGGCGCTGGCCTGGCGCCGCGCGAGTTCCAGGCGCTCCCTGCCGCGCGCGGCTTCGACGTGGCGGCGTTCGGCCAGTTCGGCGCGATGGGCGGCCGCGCGCTGGTGCTGCTGCACCTCTTCGTTGGCAGCAGCGAAGGCTTCCGGCGTGCGTGCATCCTCGCCGAGCAGGCTCTGCACGCTCTGTGCCATGCGCTGCAGAAACTGCGGATCGACGTCGTCGTCCCCCAGCCAGCGGGCACCGGCTTCGGCGATATGGTTGAGCAGCTCGCGCGCAGGATGCTCGTCGCGTACGAAGAAGCCCGGATCGGCCATCGCTGCACGTGCCAACGGTACCTGCAGGCGCGCCAGCAGGGCGGCGGGAACCGGGTCCGGGCGCTGCTGCTGCTGGATCTGCTGCATCAACAGGCGCAGCAGGTCCAGGTTGTCGCGATCATGGCTGCCGATCTGCGCATGCGGGCCATGCTCGCTGCGCAGCTGCGCGACCACGGCGGCCTGCAGGTCGACCACACCGGTAGCGGCGCTGGCCTGGTTTTGCAGCCTTGCCAATACCGCATCGACGGCAGCAGTCGGTACCGCAGGCGCGTCTGCCGCCGGCGTGGTACGCGCGCGCTGCAGCAGGTCGTGCAGCAGGGTGCCGGTGGCGGTGGTCAGCCCGGGGGTGGCTGCAGCGGATGCGGAACCGGACTGGAAGGCATCCTGCATCAGGGTCGACCAGGAGCCGGCAGGCAGGTTCTCGCCCCAGCCGGTCATGGGGGCCGCCGCGCGCCTGGCTGGCTGCGTGGCACGGCCGCCAGCGACGGACTGGGTGATGATCCTTCGCGTACTCGACGAGCGGGCCAGATACGGGGTGTAGACCAGGCCCGGCAGCACGCCTTGCTGGGCGAGCAGGGCATTGGCCCGATCAAGCAGGTCGCCCAGGCGTTCCAGCACCTGGCGCTCGAAACTGCGATACAGCGCCAGTTGCACCTCTGCCCCGAGGCCATCCTGTTCGGCGACCCTGCGCACCATCGCGCACAGCGCCTGCGGTGCCAGCGGAAGGGTATCGGCTTCGAACGCAGGCGCCGCAGCCAGCACGCCCAGGCGCTGGCCGAGCAGGTTCAGGGCGTTGGCTGAGCGCTGCGTCTCGCGCCGGACCATTTCGGTGAGCAGCAGTTCGCGGTCGACCTCGTGCTCGTCGACCAGCGACAGGCCGATCGTGCCCGGCAGTGCGGGCGGTGGTGCTGCTGCCGTGAAGGCGGTCGGTTCGCGCAGCCGCGCCAGTGCCTCGGCCACCGCATCGAGCATGCGCTCGCTGAAGTGGCCGGCGAAGGCATGCAGTTGGCTACGCTGCGCCATCAGTTCAGCCTGCTGCTGCGGACTGCGCGCGCGGTCGGCATCGTGCAACAGGAGTTGTTCCAGCGCTTCGACGGTCAGGATCAGCGGCGCGGTCAGTGCCTGCCGGCACAGGCCGGTCAACGCCCCCAGCAGTTCACGTACCCGCGGTGGCAGGTCGGTGCTGGCCAGGCGGGCAGCGTCGGTGGCGGAGAGGGAGAAGACAGCTGACATCGGCGTGCGGTACCCGGATTCCCGCGGAGCGATCCTGTGAATTTACCGTGTCGGCCGAGGCCGGCGCTACTTTAGGGTGAATGCACACGCTGCACGCCGGGCATGGCCCGGCGCTACCGCATGCTGGCCGCTGGGTGGCGCCGGGCCATGCCCGGCGGATGCGACGGGGCGCTCATTCGTCCAGGAACAGGCTCACCACATCATTGGTGAAACGGCGGCCCAGTTCGGTCGGGCGGACCTGGCCATCGGCCGTCTCCAGCCAGCCGCGCTGCACGGCCTCGGCCAGCGGTGCGTCGAGCACGCTGCGCGGCAGGCCGGTGCGCGATTCAAAATCACGCAGGCTGAAGCCCTCGTGCAGGCGCAGCAGGTTGAGCATGTACTCGAACGGAAGCCGCGCGGGCGTGATCACGTCATCGCCACCGAACGACGCCGGGGTGCCAGCGCTGTCCAGGTAGGCCTGCGGATGCTTGAGCTTCCAGCGCCGCAGCACGTGCTCTTCGGCGCCGGAACTGATCTTGCCGTGTGCACCGGCGCCGATGCCCAGGTAATCGCCGAAGCGCCAGTAGTTCAGATTGTGCGCGCTCTGCCGGCCGGGGCGCGCGTAGGCGCTGACCTCGTACTGGCCGAAGCCGGCCTGCGCCAGCAGCGCCTGGCAGTGTTCCTGCATGTCCCAGGCGTTGTCTTCATCGGGAATGCCCTGCGGCGGGCGCGCGAAGAACACCGTGTTCGGTTCCAGGGTCAGCTGGTAGTGCGAGATGTGCGCCGGCTGCAGTGCAAAGGCGCGCTCGAGGTCCGATTCAGCACCGGCCAGCGTCTGCTCGGGCAGTGCGTACATCAGGTCAATGTTGAAATTGTCGTACCCCGCATCCTGGGCCATCTTCACCGCACGCTCGGCTTCGCCACTGTCGTGGATGCGGCCCAGCCGCTTCAGCGCTTCGTCGTCGAAGCTCTGGATGCCGAAGCTCAGGCGGTTCACGCCAGCCGCGCGGTAGCGGTCGAAGCGGCCATGCTCGGCGGTGCCGGGATTGGTTTCCAGCGTGATCTCGGCGTTCGGCGCGAAGCGCAGGCGGGCGCTGGCCTGCTGCAGGAAGCGATCGATCGCCTCCGGCGGGAACAGGCTGGGCGTGCCACCACCGAAGAACACGCTGTGCACCACCCGGCCCCAGACCAGCGGCAGGTCCTGGTCCAGGTCGCGCAGCAGTGCATCGATGTAGGCCTCGAACGGCAGCTCGCCCTTGGCCTGGTGCGAGTTGAAATCGCAGTACGGGCATTTGCGCACGCACCACGGCAGGTGCACGTACAACGACAGCGGCGGTGGCACCAGTCGCGGTGGGCTGTCGTGGTCAGCGGAGCAGGCTTCGCCGGGCAGGTGGTTGCAGTGGTCGTGGGCGTGCGGCATGGGCTTCATCGGTAGTGCCGGCCGTTGGCCGGCTTCCCTGGTTCGATCGGATGGCTTCAGTACAGCGTCGCCAGCTGCTGCTTGAGCTGCTGCAGGGCAATGGCACGGTGGCTGATGGCGTTCTTCAGGGCCGGCTCCATTTCCGCAGCGGTCAGGCCGTGGGTGGTGTCCAGGAATACCGGGTTGTAGCCAAAACCGTTCGTGCCACGCAGTTCGCGGATGATCTGGCCTTCCCAGCGGCCCTCGCAGATCAGCGGCTGCGGGTCGGTGGCGTGGCGCAGGAGCACGATCACCGCATAGAAGCGGGCGCTGCGCTGGCCATCGGGGATGTCGGCCATCGCGTCCAGCAGCTTGGCGTTGTTGGCGGCGGCATTGGTCGGGTGGCCGGCATAGCGCGCGCTGTACAGGCCGGGTGCGCCGCCGAGCGCATCGACGATCAGCCCCGAATCATCCGCCAGCGCCGGCAGGCCGGTCGCTTCGCAGGCTGCGCGCGCCTTCAGCAGCGCGTTCTCGACGAAGGTCAGGCCGGTCTCGTCGACGTCGCCCAGGCCCAGTTCGGCGGCCGAGGTGATCTGCAGCGGCAGGTCGGCAAGGATCTCCTGCATCTCCACCAGCTTGCCGGCGTTGTGGCTGGCCAGTACCAGTTTCTTCATTGACGGGGCTCCAGCAGGTCCCAGGTGTTGCCATACAGATCGCGAAACACCGCGACCGTTGCATAGGGTTCTTCGCGCGGCGATTCCAGGAACTCCACCCCGGCGGCCAGCATCGCCGCATGGTCGCGGTGGAAGTCGTCGGTGTTGAGGAAGAACGCAACGCGTCCACCGGTCTGGTTGCCGATGCGGCTGCGCTGTTCCTCGTTGCTGGCGCGCGCCAGCAGCAGGGCAGCGGCGCTGCCGTCTGTCGGTCCGACCACGACCCATCGCTTGTGGCCCTGGTCGATGTCCTCCAGCAGTGCGAAGCCGAGCTTGCCGGTATACCAGGCGATGGCCTCGTCATAGTCGGCCACCACCAGGGTGGTCAGGGCAAGGCGCCGGTTCATGCCGACAGCGCCGCCTGCTGTGCGGCCAGCAGTTCGTTCACGCCCTTTTCGGCCAGTCCCAGCAGCGCGTCCAGTTCATCGCGGCGGAAGGCATGGCCTTCGGCAGTGCCCTGCAGCTCGATGAAGCCACCGCCATCGTTCATCACCACGTTCATGTCGGTGTCGCAGTCGCTGTCTTCGGCGTAGTCCAGGTCCAGCACCGGAGTGCCGCGGTAAACGCCCACCGACACCGCTGCCACCGCACCCAGGATCGGGTTGCGCTTGATCTCGCCGCGCTTGATGAGCACGTTCACGGCGTCGACCAGGGCCACGTAGGCGCCGGTGATGGCCGCGGTGCGGGTGCCGCCGTCGGCCTGCAGCACGTCGCAGTCCAGGGTGATGGTGCGTTCGCCGAGGGCATTGCGGTCCACGCAGGCGCGCAGGCTGCGGCCGATCAGGCGCTGGATCTCCAGCGTGCGGCCGCCCTGCTTGCCACGCGCCGCTTCACGGTCGCTGCGGGTGTGGGTGGCGCGCGGCAGCATGCCGTACTCGGCGGTCACCCAGCCTTCGCCCTTGCCGCGCAGGAAGCCCGGAACCCGGTTCTCGACGCTGGCCGTGCACAGCACGCGGGTTTCACCGAAGCACACCAGTACCGAGCCTTCGGCGTGGCGGGTGAAGCCGCGTTGGATGACGACCGGACGGAGCTGGTCGGGCTGGCGGCCACTGGGGCGGGAATCGGACATGATGCGGGTTCCGTAAGGGCGGGGAGTACGCCGCCATGCCCGCGACCTTCACGGGGCGGGCAGGGGGGCTCTGGTGAGGGCGCTAGGGTACCATTCCCCCTTTGCACGCACCGGACACATTCCATGATTCGAAGCATGACCGCCTACGCGGGTGGCGAGCGGGTCACCCCGTGGGGCACGCTGGGCTGCGAGCTGCGCTCGGTCAACCACCGCTTCCTGGAGGTCGGCACCCGCCTGCCTGAAGAGCTGCGGGCATTGGAGCCGCAGCTGCGCGAGCGCATCGCCGCGCGCCTGAGCCGCGGCAAGCTGGATCTGGTGCTGCGACTGCGTGCGCCGGACGCGGCGGGGAATCTGCAGGTCGATGAGGCCCTGCTGGGCCAGCTCGGGCATCTGGCCCACCGCCTGACGTCGGATTTTCCCAACCTGCAGGTGAGCTTCACCGATCTGCTGCAGCTGCCGGGCGTGACCCGGGGCGAGGCCACCGATGCGGCGGCCCTGCAGGTCGAGGCGCTGGCCTTGCTGGATCAGGTGCTGGACGGATTCGTCGAAGCCCGCGAGCGCGAGGGCGGCAAGCTCGCCGCGGCCATTGCCGAGCGCGTGGATGGCATCGAGCGCATCGCGGGTGACGTCCGCACGCTGATTCCCGCCATCCGTGATGGCCAGCGTGCCAAGCTGGCTGCGCGCCTGGCCGATCTGCCGCATCCGGTCGATCCCGGCCGCGCCGAGCAGGAGCTGGTGCTGTGGCTGCAGAAGCTGGATGTGGATGAGGAGCTGGACCGCCTGTCGAGCCACATCGTCGAGATCCGCCGCGTGCTCACGCAGCGCGAGCCGGTCGGCCGCCGCCTGGACTTCCTGCTGCAGGAGTTCAATCGTGAAGCCAACACGCTGGGCTCGAAGTCGGTGGACAGCCGCACGTCCAATGCCGCAGTCGAGCTGAAGGTGCTGATCGACCAGATCCGCGAGCAGGTGCAGAACATCGAGTGATGCTGCGGGGCGCCTTCGGGCGCCCTCATCGTTTCAGCGCACGCTGACGCCGGCGGGCCCCGCCAGCAGCTGGCCGATCACCGCGGTCTGGGCAAACCCGGCGTCGGCAAAAACGGCTTTCACCGCATCCACGGCGTCCGCTGCGCAGGATACGAGCAGGCCGCCGCTGGTCTGCGGGTCGGTCAGCAGTGGCTGCCAGTGGGCGGCCACGCCTTCGGCGAAATGCACCTGGCCGCCATACGAGGCCCAGTTGCGGTTGGATGCGCCGGTAACGCAGCCACGTTGCAGCAGATCCAGGGTCTGCGGCAGCAGAGGCACCTGTGTGCTGTCCACCTCGGCGGCGACCCCGCTGGCACGGCACACCTCCAGCAGATGGCCGAGCAGGCCGAAGCCGGTGACGTCGGTCATGGCATGCACGCCGTCCAGCGCGGCAAGGGGCAGGCCCACGCTGTTCAGGCGGGTGGTCGACTCGACCATCTGCCGGTAGCCCTCGGCATTCAGCACTTCTTTCTTCAGCGCCGACGAATACACGCCCACGCCCAATGGCTTGCCCAGCACCAGCACATCGCCGGCGCGGGCATCGGCATTGCGCTTGAGCCGCTGCGGATCCAGCACGCCGATCGCGGCCAGGCCATAGATCGGCTCCACCGAGTCGATGCTGTGGCCCCCGGCCACCACGATGCCGGCGTCGGCACAGGCACGTTCGCCGCCCTGCAGGATGCCGCGGATCGTGTCCTGTGGCAGCGTATTGATGGGCATGCCGACGATGGCCAGTGCGAACAGCGGCCGCGCGCCCATCGCATACAGGTCCGACAGCGCATTGGTGGCGGCGATGCGGCCGAAGTCGAACGGGTCATCGACGATCGGCATGAAAAAGTCGGTGGTGGCGACGATCGCCTGGCGATCATCAAGCCGGTAGACCGCGGCATCGTCACTGGTCTCGCGGCCGACCAGCAGTTCGGCCGGCGCAGGGAACGCCGGGGTGCCCCGCAGCAGTTCGGCCAGCACGCCGGGTGCGATCTTGCAGCCACAACCGCCGCCGTGGGCCAGCGAAGTCAATCGCTGCGGAGCCTCGGCCGACGGGGGGAGTGGGGACTGCACATGCGAGGCCATGCCGGCATCTCCTGCAGGAACACGAATGGCGGAAGGCAGCAGGAGTCGAACCTACCAGGGAGCGATCGACGCCCCCTGCTGGGTTTGAAGCCCAGCCGCATGCCCGGATGCGCATGCCTTCCGAAGGTACGGCGGTACCGGTGCAGTCAACCGTGGGCGGTGTTCCATTGCAGGTCGCCGCGCGGCCGATGCTGGTCACCGACGCGTCGAGTGTAGCCAACGCGATTGAAGAACTCCAAGATCTGGATGCTGCGCTTGCGGCCCAGGCCGATGGCATCGCGGAATGCTGCAGCATCCACCATGCCGGTTGCCTGTGACAGCCGGGCGACCGTTGCCGCCAGCGCGTCGATGCGGGCCGGTGCGTAGAACAGGTCCGGCACCACCTGGAACAGCTCGCCGCGCGCGGCGGCGCGACGCAGGACCGCACGCATCTCCTCCTCGGCGAAGCCGAGATCGGCCGCAAGCGTGCGCACCCAGGGCGGATCGAAACCACCGGCATCCAGACGCGGGAGCACGCGTTCGAGAAGCGCGCGCTCGCGTTCCGGCGGCGCATGGTCGTGGCCTGGCAGCCGCCACCACGCGCCCACGCGCTGCAACGCGCCATCGTCGAACAGGTCCTGCAGCAGCGCGTTCCAGAGACTGGTCGAGAGCGCGGGCAGGGTGCTGCGCTGCAGGCGCCCGCTGTCGACACCGGGCTCGTCCGGCCGTCGCTCGTGCCAGTCATGCAGCGAGCGGATCACCTGTGCGCGCAGCGCCTGCCAGTGCGAGGCGAGGATGATCACGGTGTCCTCGCGGGTGGCGATGCGCCGGGCATCTGCAGGGAGATCGATCTGTGCGGCCTCACGCCGGCAGTAGCGTTGCAGGGCGGCCAGCGCGATGCCGGCCGGTGCCTGCTGCAGCAGCGGCCCGACGCCGGCGCCGGCCGCGAGCTGTTCAAGGGCTGCCAACCACGCCCGGCGTGCCGGGCTGCGCCGACGTCGTTGCGGTGGATCGGGATCGAGCACGGTGCCGCCGCCCAGCGTATGCGCTGCAGCCGAATCGCGGGCGATGAATCGGTCGCCGCACATCGCACAGACCGGGGCATCGAACACCAGCTGCACCAGCTGGCCGTTGCCACTGTCTTCATCCTCCAGCAGCACCACATGGGCCTGCCGGTGCATCGTGCCCCAGTGGATGTGCAGCGGTGTCCAGTCGCGCAACGGTGCGGCCAACGCGGACAGCCGCAGTCGTACATCAACGCGGGTGGTGGCCTGCAGCGCGCGCGGATCGGCGATCCAGTCGCCGCGGGTGATGCCGTCGCGGGCGATGGCGGCCAGGTTCAGGGCACAGCGCTGTCCCGCGGCAGCCTGTCCACTGGCCTGGTTCTGCGCATGGATGCTGCGGATGCGCACGTCGATGGCGGTCGGCATCAACTGCAGATGCGCGCCGACCGCGGCCACGCCGCCCTGTACCGCGCCGGTGACCAGTGTGCCGTGACCGGCCAGCGAGAACACGCGATCCACCGGCATGCGGAACAGCTCGCTGCGGCGCTGGGCCGTCCGGCGGCTGTCGTTAGCGGCGGCCCACGCATGCAGGTGGGCGCGCAGCGCATGGATGCCGGCATCCGCGCTGTCGGTGCTGTTGCAGGCGAATACTGCAGACCGCTGCAGCGGTGTGCCGGCCAGCAGGGCAACGATCTCCGCTTCGGCCTCGGCAATGCGCGCCGCATCCACACGGTCGATCTTGGTCAATGCCACTGCAGCGCGGTCCACACCCAGCAGCTGCAGGATCGACAGATGCTCACGGGTCTGCGGCATCACGCCGTCATCGGCGGCGATCACCAGCAGCGCCACATCGATGCCGGTGGCACCGGCCACCATCGTGTGCACGAAGCGCTCGTGACCCGGCACATCGACGAAGCCCAGCATCGCCGGAGGCCCCTCTCCGCGTGCGGCCTCCACCGGCACATAGGCATACCCCAGTTCTATGGAGATGCCGCGCGCGCGCTCTTCCTGCAGGCGATCGGTTTCGATGCCGGTCAGTGCCCGCACCAGGCTGGTCTTGCCATGGTCGATATGCCCGGCGGTACCGACGATCATGCCTGCAGCGCGCTCCACTGGGCGAGGAAAGCAGCCTCATCCCCGTACTCAAGCCCGCGCAGATCAAGCCACAGCGCATCCTCGGCAATGCGCCCGAGCACCGGCCGTGGCAGGCCGCGCAGGCGCTTGGCCAGACGGTCCAACCCGGCAGCTGCAGCGACGCGGATGCGCAGGCCGGCGCTGGCCAGTTGCGCCTGTGGCTGCGCGCCACTGCCGACCTGGCTGTACATCGGCACCGCTTCAACCGCGTAATGCGCGGCCAGCGCCTGCTGCACGGAAGGCAGCAGGCGCTGTGCCTGCGCATGGATGTCTCCCTGTTCGCGGGACAGCGTGCGCAGGGTCGGCAGCCGCTGCGGCAGCAGTTCCGGTTCGCGGTACAGCGCCAGTACCGCTTCCAGCGCGGCCAGGCCCATCTTGTCCATGCGCAGGGCGCGCTTGAGCGGATTGCGGTTGATGCGTCCGATGAGGTCGGCGCGGCCGGCAATGATCCCGGCCTGCGGTCCACCGAGCAGCTTGTCGCCGCTGAACGAGACCAGGTCGGCGCCCGCCGCCAGCGCTTCCTGCACTGTAGGTTCGCGCGGCAGACCGTGGGCAGACAGGTCGCACAGGCTGCCACTGCCAAGGTCCACCGCCAGTGGCAGCCCGTGCCCGTGCGCGATCGATGCCATCCGTGCAGTGTCGACCTTGGCGGTGAAGCCGGTGATGGCGTAGTTGCTGGCGTGCACTTCCATCAGCAGCGCGGTGCGCGTGCCGATGGCGCTGTCGAAGTCGGCCGGATGGGTGCGGTTGGTGGTGCCCACTTCGCGCAGCCGCGCACCGGCGCTGCGCATTACATCGGGAATGCGGAAGGCGCCGCCGATTTCCACCAGTTCGCCCCGCGACACGACTACCTCGCGGCGATTGGCCAGGCTGTTGAGCAGCAACAGGACTGCTGCTGCGTTGTTGTTGACCACGGTCGCTGCTTCGGCGCCGGTCAGTTCGCAGACCAGTGCCCGCACGCGCGCATCGCGGTCGCCTCGACGGCCCAGGGCGATGTCGAATTCCAGATCCACCGGCGCCGTCATCGCGCGGGTTACTGCGCGTACCGCCGCGTCCGGCAACAGCGCGCGGCCGAGATTCGTATGCAGCACCGTGCCGGTGAGGTTGAATACCGGCTGCAGATCCAGGCGTGCATCGGCTGCCAGCGCCGACTGCAGGGCCGCGACCACGCCGGGTTCCGCGACGGCCCGCTGCAGCTGTTCCGGTGACAGCTGGCCGCAGCCGCTGCGCTCGCGCAACCCCTGCACGTGCTCGCGCAGCAGATGGGCGATGCGGCTGCGGCCGTGGTCCCTGATCAGCGTCGACAACGCCGGCAGGCGCAGCAGGCGGTCCAGCGAGGGCAGGGCGCTGGCCGGGGCGGTGGGGGCGTGCACGCGAGGCATCGGTTCAGTCGCCGTCGGACTGCCAGAGCAGCGGATTCTGGCTGGCGCGCATGTAGCCTTCCTCGCCCAGCAACAGATCCAGCGCCAGCGTGCCGAGGTCGTCGGCGACCGGCTCCAGCGCCGGATCCTTCTCCAGATACAGAATCTTGCGGTAGCTGTGGCAGTGATCGCAGGTCTCGGCGCGGATCGCGCCTTCACGCACCACCTCCCCTGCATCGCCGTCGACCTCGGCCAGCGCGCGATAGGCGATGTCCTTGCCGGCCGCGCCGCATTGGCTGCACTGCACGCGCACGTAGTGCCACTGGCAGGCGCACAGCGAGCACGACAGATAGCGGTAGGAGGCGTAGGGTGGGCGCGCCTGCACCACACTGGCCACCGGCAACGAGCCGCACAGCGGGCACAGCCCGGGTGCATCGGCAAGCGGTTTCAGGTCGGTGGGGCGGAAGCTGGCCGCGAGTACGGCCCAGTACACCTGCAGCGCGTTCATCACCAGCAGGGCAGCGACCGCGTCCAGCGACGGTGCGTCGTCGCGCTCCAGCACCGCATGCGCCTGTGCATCCAGCCAGGCGTCAGCGGCCGCGGCAACCCGTTGCAGTTCCTGTCGGGTCTCCGCAGGCAGCCCGGCTTCATCGGCGCAGTGCCGGCACAGCGCGCGCAACCAGTCGCGCCATCGGCCATCGAGCTGAAGTGTGTTGGCGGGCCGCAATGGCATGCCGGCGCTGGCCGCCGCGCTCGACTGCTGCGCGCGGGCCTGCGCCTGCAGCGCCTCGCGTTGCTGCGGCGTCAGTTCGTCCAGCAGCGCCTGTTGTGCATCGGCCAGTGCCGCCAGCAGCTGCAGGTAGCCACCGATGGCACTGCGTCCGGCCAGGCTGCGCAGCCGGTGCGCACGTCCGCCGAACAGCGAGGCGATATCCGGCAGGATGATGCGCGGGACATCGCGCGAGGCCAGCGTCTCGATCTCACCGGGTTCAAGGATGCGTTGCGCCATGCGGGGCCAGCCGGAAGAACCAGTCTCCATCCTCGCCGTTGTCGACGCTGGCGTCCAGCGTGTTGCCGGCCATCTGAAAGGTCGGGGTCAGATCCGTTTTCCTCTGGAAAACGGATCTGACCCCATTGGTTGTTGCCGTGTTCATCGTGTCGACCAAGGTCGACACCCACCAACAGCAGCGGGACCCACCCCGCCATCCGGCGGCAACCTGCTTTTGACGTTGACGTTGACGTTGATCCGGCGGGTGCAGGGCCGCAGGCCCTGCCGTTACCCCTCTCCGCGCCGCCCGCGCAGGATGTCCCTGAACCACTGCCGATGGTGCTTGTAGGCCCACCCATAGGTCACCTTGCCCTGGGTCATCGCGCGCACCGAACCCTTGATCCAGATCGCGGCATAGATGTGCACCACGATGGCGCATACCAGTACCCAGCCAAACAGTGCGTGCACCAGCACCGAAAAACGGATCACGCCGATCGGGAACAGATGGCTGAAATACTGCCGCCAGATCACGAAGCCGGTCAGCAGCAACGCCGAAAGGCAGCCGATGATCGCCCAGAACAGCAGTTTCTGGCCGGCGTTGAAGCGGCCAACCGGTGGCAGTGTCTCATCCTCGTTGCGCAGCACTTCGCGCATGCCGCGCAGCCATGCGCGGTCGTCGGCGGTAGGCAGGTTGTCACGCCACATGCGGAAGGCGAGCAGGGCGAAGCCCACCACCATGGCCAGGCCGACGAAGGGATGCAGGATGCGTGTCCACGGCCCCCCACCGAACAGCGCCGTCAACGGGAACAGCGCAGGGTGGAACAGGGCCAGGCCGGACAGCGCGGTCAGCACGAAGCAGATCGCCACGATCCAGTGGTTGATGCGGGTCGGAGCGCGGTAGCGCACGATCTGGCGGGGGTGCGGGGCGTACTTCATGGCCGCTGCTCCTCTTCGATCTTCTTTGCTTCGTGCTCGGCCTGCTCTTCCTCCTCATCGTTGACCGTGTTGCGGCCGATGCCGATGTAGTGCAGGAAGCCCACGAAGGCTGTCGCGGCGATTGCCAGCACGCCCAGCGGCTTGGCCACCCCCTTCCAGACCTCGACCATGGGGCTGATGCGCGGGTCCTTGGGCAGGTCGGCGTACAGCTCCGGCTTGTCCACGTGCTGCAGCACGTACATCACGTGGGTGCCACCGACGCCCTGCGGGTCGTACAACCCGGCATTCCCGTAGCCGCGTGACTTCAGGTCCTCGACGCGGCCGGCGGCATGCTCGGTCATCGCCTGCTTGCTGCCGAACGTGATCGCCCCGGTCGGGCAGGTCTTCACGCACGCCGGCTCCTGTCCCACGGCCACGCGGTCCGAGCACAGCGTGCACTTGTAGGCCTTGTGGTCCTTCTTGGAGATCCGCGGCACGTCGAACGGGCAGCCGGTCACGCAGTAGCCGCAGCCGATGCAGTTCTCCTCCTGGAAATCGACGATGCCGTTGGCGTACTGGATGATCGCGCCCGGCGACGGGCAGGCTTTCAGGCAGCCCGGGTCGCTGCAGTGCATGCAGCCCTCCTTGCGGATCAGCCACTCCAGCTTGCCCTTCTCGTCCTCGTACTCGCGGAACTTCATGACCGTCCACGACTGGTCGCTCAGGTCCGGCGGGTTGTCATAGCTGCCGACGCAGCTGCCGACCTCGTCGCGCAGGTCGTTCCACTCCATGCAGGCGACCTGGCAGGCCTTGCAGCCGATGCACTTGCTCACGTCGATCAGTTTGGCGACCTGCCCGGTGTGGGCGCCGCGCGCCTGCGGCGAGGGCGTGGTGGTGGCCGAGCGGCGGATGATGTCCAACGATTGCAGTGACATGGCGTGTCTCCTACACCTTCTCGACCTTGACCAGGATGCACTTCGATTCAGGCGTCTGCGAATTGCCGTCACCGATGGCGTTGGTCAGCGTATTGGCGATGTAACCGGGCTTGGCAGCACCCAGGAAGCCCCAGTGGATCGGCACGCCCACCTGGTGCACCGTCCTGCCATCGATCTGCAGTGCCTTGATGCGCTTGGTCACCATCGCCACGGCTTCGATGTGGCCACGCTTGGAGCTGACCCGCACGCGACTGCCGTTGCCGATGCCCAGCTCGTCGGCCAGGGCTGCGCCGATCTCGACGAACTGCTCCGGCTGGATGATGGCGTTGAGCTTGCCGTGCTTGGTCCAGAAGTGGAAATGCTCGGTCAGCCGGTAGGTGGTGGCCACGTGCGGGAACTCGTCCGGCGAGCCGATCTGCGCGCGGTCGCTGTCGAACACGCGCGCGGCCGGATTGTTCAGCGTCAGCGCCTGGCCCGGGCTCAGCGGGTTGCTGCGCAACGGCGTGTCGAAGGGCTCGTAGTGTTCCGGGAACGGGCCTTCGGCCATGCCGGCCTTGGCGAAGAAGCGGGCGATGCCCTCGGGGTTCATGATGAACGGGCCCATCCCGCCGGCCGGGTCTTCATCGGCCTTGAAGTCGGGCACGTCGATGTTGCCCCAGTTCCTGCCGTTCCAGGCGAGCAGGGTGCGTCGTGGATCGAACGGCTGCCCGGCGACGTCGCACGAGGCGCGGTTGTACATCACGCGGCGGTTGGCGGGCCACGCCCAGGCCCAGCCCAGCGTGTTGCCGATACCGGTGGGATCGCTGTTGTCGCGCCGTGCCATCATGTTGCCGGTCGGCCCCCACGCACCGATGTAGATCCAGCAGCCGGAAGACGTGCTGCCGTCGTCGCGCAGGTCGCCGAACGCGGCCAGCTGTTCGCCGGCCCTGCGCACCAGCCGGGTCGGGTCCTTCGGATCGAACACATCCACCAGGGCCTTGCCGTTGTACTCCATCGCCAGTTCTTCCGGCGTCGGCAGTTTCGGGTCGGCGTAATTCCAGGCGAGGTCGCGCACCGGCTCCCACCACGCGCCGCCGTCCTTCTCGTACAGCGCCTTGATGCGGTGGAACAGCTCGGACATGATCTCGATGTCGCTGCGCGCTTCGCCCGGTGCGTTGGCGCCCTTCCAGTGCCATTGCAGCCAGCGCGAGGAGTTCACCACCGCGCCGTTCTCCTCGGCGAACGAGGTGGTCGGCAGGCGGAACACTTCGGTCTGGATGGTGCTCGGGTCGACGTCGTTCAGTGCGCCATGGTTCTGCCAGAAGGCGATCGTTTCGGTTTCCAGCGGGTCCATGCTGACCATGAACTTCAGCTTGGAGAACGCGCTGATCAGCTTGCCCTTGTTCGGTGCCGAGGCCAGCGGGTTGAAGCCCTGGCAGATGTAGCCATGGATCCTGCCTTCGTTCATCAGCTCGTAGGCCTGCAGCATGTCGTAGGGCTTGTCGAGCTTGGGCAGGTGATCGAAGCACCAGTTGTTGTCGGCGGTGGCGGCATCGCCCCACCACGACTTCATCAGACTGACATGGAACTTCGGGTAGTTCTGCCAGAACGACATCTGGTTGGCGCGCAGCGGCTTCTGCGTGCGCTTGGCGATGTAGGCGTTGTAGTCCTGCTCGTCCTGCCTGGGCAGTGTCAGGTAGCCCGGCAGCAGGTCGGACATCAGGCCGATGTCGGTCAGGCCTTGGATGTTGGAATGCCCACGCAGGGCGTTCATGCCGCCGCCGGCCACGCCGATGTTGCCCAGCAGCAGCTGCACCATCGTGCCGGCGCGCACGTTCTGCGCACCGACGGAGTGCTGCGTCCAGCCCAGCGCGTACAGGATGGTCATCGCCTTGTCCTTGCCGGCGGTGGACGCGATCATGTCCCATATCTGGCGGATGCTGTCGGCGGGCGTACCGCAGATGCGTTCGACCATCTCCACGGTATAGCGTGCGTAGTGCTGCTTGAGCAGGTTGTAGACGCAGCGCGGGTCCTTCAGGGTCGGGTCGCTGCGCACGTAACCGTCGTCCCCATACAGGTAGTCCCAGCTGGAGCGGTCGTAGCTGCGCTTCTGCGGGTCATAGCCCGAGTACAGGCCGTCGGTGAAGGCGAATTCGTCCTTCACCAGGAACGACATGTCGGTGTAGTTCAGCACGTACTCGTGCTGGATGCGGTCCTCGGCCAGCAGGTAGTTGATCAGGCCACCCAGGAACACGATGTCGGTGCCGGTGCGGATCGGCGCGTAGACATCGGCCACCGCGGCCGAGCGGTTGAAGCGTGGATCGATGACGATCAGGCGGGCCTTGTTGTGTGCCTTGGCCTCGGTCACCCATTTGAACCCGCACGGGTGTGCCTCGGCGGCATTGCCACCCATGATCAGGATCAGGTCGGCATTCTTGATGTCGACCCAGTGATTCGTCATCGCACCTCGGCCTAGCGTCGGGGCAAGACCTGCCACCGTCGGGCCGTGTCAGACACGTGCCTGGTTGTCGAATGCGAGCATTCCAAGCGAGCGGACGACCTTGTGGGTCAATACCGCGGTTTCATTGCTGGTGGCCGAGGCCGCCAGCATGCCGGTGGTCAGCCAGCGGTTGACCGTCTGCCCCGCCTCGTTCTTCTGCACGAAGTTGGCGTCGCGGTCTTCCTTCATCAGCCGCGCGATGCGGTCCAGAGCGTCGTCCCAGCTCAGGCGCTTCCATTCGTTCGTACCCGGTGCACGGTATTCCGGGTAGAGCAGGCGCGATTTGCTGTGGATGATGTCGGCCAGGCCGGCGCCCTTCGGGCACAGCGTGCCACGGTTGACCGGATGGTCCGGGTCGCCCTCGATGTGGAAGATGCTCGGCTCGGCGTTCTTGGCGCCATCGCCGAGGCTGTACATCAGGATCCCGCAGGCCACCGAACAGTACGTACAGGTGTTGCGGGTCTCGGTGGCGCGGGTCAGCTTGTACTGCCGCACCTCCGCGAGCGCGATGCCGGGCGCGAAGCCCATCAGGGCCAGGCTGGAGCCCACCAGGGTTGTCCCGGTGACCTTCAGGAACTGGCGGCGACTCATCGAGGGCATGCCGTTCTCCTTGGATGGCGGGGAGGCGTGCAGGCCTCCGGGCTGTCGGTGGGTACGGCCGTCGCAGGGGAGAACCGCCAGCATGCCGCGAGCGTCTTTCCGGGAACGACCGCAATGCCCCGGTTATAGCACAGCCCCCCGCATGCCCATGTGGCACAAGGCCGGCCGGGTGTGGCCGGGCGCGGGGAGGGGCCGCTCTGGTAAAGTTGCGTGCCCGCACCCCGGGGAGCCGTCTGCCGGGCCTGGTTCCAGGATGTTCCGCGCAGTCCCCGCCGTCCTGGCGCGATCCTCCGCGCCACGTCTGGAACATCGAGGAAAAATTTTGCGAAATCAACCAGTTGGGTTCCGTGCATGAGCGCCCCGTCCACCCCGTCGGCCACCATCGCGCGCGGCACGCTGTACATCGTTGCCGCCCCTTCAGGCGCCGGCAAGAGCAGCATCGTCAACGCGACGCTGGCCCGCGACCCGCAGATCGCCCTGTCGATCTCCTTCACTTCGCGGGCCATGCGACCGGGTGAAGTGAACGGTGAGCACTATCACTTCGTCACCGCAGAGAAGTTCGAGCAGATGATTGCTGCGGGCGACTTCTTCGAGCATGCATGGGTGCACGGAGACTGGAAGGGCACGGCGCGGCAGTCGGTGGAACCGCAGCTGGCGGCCGGCCAGGATGTGCTGCTGGAGATCGACTGGCAGGGCGCGCAGCAGGTCCGGCAGCTGGTACCGGGCACGGTCACCGTGTTCATCCTGCCGCCGTCCAAGCAGGCCCTGCAGGACCGCATGCGCAAGCGTGGGCAGGACAGCGAGGCGGTGATCGCCCAGCGCCTGGGCGCCGCCCGCGACGAGATGCTGCACTTCAATGAGTTCGACTACGTCATCGTCAACGAGGTGTTCGACACCGCCGTGGACGAGCTGTGCGCGATCTTCACCGCCAGCCGCCTGCGCCGCGAGGCCCAGAAGGTCCGCCACGCCGGGCTGATCCAGGCCCTGTTGACCCCTGATCCGGGCGCAACTGACTGATTCCAGAAGAATCGGGTGAGGGTTGGCTTGATTTTGTCCAACCCCTGCCGGTACACTCCGTCCCCTTTCCCTCATTCGACTGAGCGGCCGACCGGTCGCCGGGAGCCCGTATGGCCCGCATCACCGTAGAAGATTGCCTGGAAGTCGTTAACAACCGTTTCGAGCTGGTCATGATGGCCTCCAAGCGTGCCCGCCAGCTCGCCAATGGCGTGCAGGCCACGCTGGACAACAGCGAGACCGAGGACAAGCCGACCGTGCTGGCGCTGCGCGAGATCGCTGCCCGCAAGATCGACAACGCGCTGATCGACGAAGTCGAGAAGGCCGAGCGTGAGCGCGCCGAGCGCGAAGCGCTGGAGTGGGCCGCCGCGGAAGTGGTCGCCGATGAAGACATGTCCAAGAACGACGATTGATCGCATCGATCAACGTCATCGCTGGACACGCCGAACAGCCCGCCCCGTGCGGGCTGTTTCGCATTCAGGATTTGCCGTAAACGTCGCGCTGGAATAGGCTTCGGGCATGAACCCAGGCCCCACTGCCAAGGTCGCCGCAGCCCCCACTGCCGCCGTACCCGACTACGTCCTCCAGCTTGAACGCGCCGCCCATTACCTGCCGCCGGAGCAGCTGCCGCTGCTGCGCCGTGCCTGGGAAGTCGGGGCCGCTGCGCACGCTGGGCAGACACGCAAGTCGGGCGAGCCCTATATCACCCATCCTGTGGCGGTTGCGCAGGTGCTGGCCGAGCTCGGCCTGGATGTCGAAGCGTTGATCGCCGCGATCCTGCACGACACCATCGAGGACACGCCGCTGACCCGCGAGGCGCTGGCCGCCGAGTTCGGCGAGCCGGTTGCCGAACTCGTCGATGGCGTGACCAAGCTGGACAAGCTGAAGTTCCGGGACCGCCAGGAAGCTGCCGCGGAGAGCTTCCGCAAGATGCTGCTGGCGATGTCGCGCGACCTGCGCGTGATCATGATCAAGCTGGCCGACCGCCTGCACAACATGCGTACGCTGGGCGCCCAGAGCCGCGAAGCGAGGAGCCGCATCGCCCGCGAGACGCTGGAGATCTACGCGCCGATCGCGCAGCGGCTGGGCATGAGCCTGGTCAAGAGCGAGCTGCAGAACCTGGGCTTCAAGGCGTTGTATCCGTGGCGCCACGCGATCCTGGAAAAGCACATTCGCAGCCAGCCGGTGGTGCGCCGCGAGGCGATGGCGCAGGTGGAAGTGCAGCTCTCGCAGCGACTGGCGAAGGAGGGCATCGAACACCGCCTGGTCAGCCGCATCAAGACGCCGTGGAGCATCTACAACAAGATGCGCGACGAGAACAAGAGCTTCGACCAGGTGATGGACGTGTTCGGGTTCCGCCTCGTAGTGCGCAGCGTGCCCACCTGCTATCACGCACTGGGCTCGGTGCATGCCACGTTCAAGCCGCTGGACGGTCGCTTCCGTGACTTCATCGCCATTCCCAAGGCCAACGGCTACCAGTCGCTGCACACCGTGCTGTTCGGACCGTATGGCTCGCCGATCGAGGTGCAGATCCGTACCGAGGAAATGGACCTGATTGCCGAGCGAGGCGTGGCCGCACACTGGACCTACAAGTTCGGTGGCGATTCGCCCAACAGCGCGCAGAGCCGTGCCCACGCGTGGATCGTCGAGTTGATCGATTCGCAGCGCGCGGCCGGCTCCTCGCTGGAATTCCTCGACAACGTGAAGGTCGACCTGTTCCCGGACGAGGTCTACCTGTTCACGCCGAAGGGGAAGATCCTGGCCCTGCCGCGCAATTCCACCGCGCTCGATTTCGCTTACGCCGTGCATACCGATGTCGGCAACATGGCGGTGGCCTCGCGCGTGGACAAGAAGCTGGTGCCGTTGCGCACCAAGCTGGTCTCCGGGCAGTCGGTGGAGATCATCACCGCGCGTTCGGCCACGCCCAAACCGCAGTGGCTGGAGTTCGTGGTCACCAGCAAGGCACGCACCGCGATCCGCCACCAGCTCAAGCAGCTGGAGCACGAGGACGCCGTGCAGCTGGGCCACCGCATGCTTGACCGTGCGCTGGAGGCGATGGATTCCTCGCTGGAGCGGCTGCCGAAGGGGCGCCTGGACGCATTCCTGGCCGAACACCGTTTCCCGCGCCTGGAGGCGCTGCTGGCCGAAGTCGCGCTCGGCAACTGGATGCCGACCCAGGCCGCGCAGGCGCTGATGGCCTATGCGGAACTGCGTGGCGGCCCGCATTCGCGCCACCACTCGCAGGAGAAGATCCTGATCAATGGCAGCGAGCGCGGCGTGGTCACCTTCGCGGGCTGCTGCCAGCCGATTCCCGGCGACGACATCATGGGGTACCACACCGCCGGCAAGGGCATCGTGGTGCATCGCATGGACTGCCCGAACCTGGCCGAGCTGCGCAAGTCGCCCGAGCGCTGGGTGCTGATCGGCTGGGATACCACCGTTTCCGGTGACTACGACACCTCGCTGGTGGTGGAGGTGGAGAACGGTACCGGCGTGCTGGCCCAGCTTGCCGCCGCGATCGCGCAGAGCCAGTCCAACATCGAGCGCGTGGATTATCTGGATCGCGACTTCAACGCTGCCGTGCTGGCGTTCAACATCCAGGTGCGCGACCGCAACCACTTGGCCGAGGTCATGCGGCGCCTGCGCCGCCTGTCGGTCGTGCAGTCGGTGCGCCGCCAGTAAAGCCACGCCATGCGTGGATGGTTCTTGTGGAGCCGAGCCCACGCTCGGCTGCTCTTGCCTGAAGCAGCCGAGCATGGGCTCGGCTCTACGGATGGCGCATCGCAGGCCCGGATTGAAGTAGATCCACGCCATGCGTGGATGATATTCCGTGCACACGATGCGCGAGGTCGGATCACGCCGCCTGTTCGCGCCAATACGCATGCAGCGCCGGGATATCCCCAGCGGTCAGCAACGGCATCGCCGCCTTGATCTGCGCCAGCGGCCACTCCCACCACGCCATTTCCAGCAACCGCGCGATGTCCTCCGCTTCGAACCGGCTGCGCAGCACCTTGGCCGGGTTGCCGCCCACGATGGCGTAGGGCGCCACGTCGCGGGTCACCAGTGCCCGGCTACCGATCACGGCACCATCGCCAATGCGCACTCCCGGCAGGATCATCGCCTCGGCGCCGATCCACACGTCGTTGCCGATCACGGTGTCACCGGCTGGCCTGAAGGCGTCATTGGCCGCGGCAAAGGCCGACTCTTCCTGCATGTAGAAGAACGGAAACGTCGATGCCCAATCGTGCCGGTGGCCCTGGTTGCCAGCCATGATGAAGCTGACGCCGCTTCCTATCGAGCAGAAGCTGCCGATGATCAGCTTGTCCACGTCGTCGCGATCAGGCAGCAGGTAGCGCGCGCAGTCGTCGAAGCCGTGCCCGTGGTAATAGCCGGAGTAGTAGCTGTAGCGGCCGACGAGGATGTTGGGGTTGGTGACCATTTCGGTCAGCAGCTTGCCCTTGAAGGGGGAGTCGAACACGTTTGCCATGGCTTGGTCCCACAGGAATCAGCAGCCAGTCTACGGATGCGCCCGGCCCGGAGACCATGGGTGGATGGTGCACCGGTAGCGCCGGGCCATGCCCGGCGAGCGCGCCACGCAGCATGAACCAAACGTCGCCGGGCATGGCCCGGCGCTACCGGGTTGCTACAATCGCCGCTCTGTTTTCCAAATGCACCGGAGCGACCATGTCCCGCCAGATCATCAACACCGAAAAGGCGCCTGCCGCCATCGGCCCTTACTCGCAGGCCGTGCGCGCCGGCAACACCGTGTACTTCTCCGGCCAGATCCCGCTTGATCCGGCGACCGGCGACATCGTCGGTGCCGGTGATGTCGAAGCCCAGGCCCGCCGCGCGTTCGACAACCTCAAGGCCGTGGCCGAAGCTGCCGGCGGTTCGCTGGACCAGGTCGTGCGCCTTGGCCTGTACCTGACCGACCTGGGCGAGTTCGCCAAGGTCAACGCGGTCATGCAGGACTACTTCCAGGCTCCGTTCCCGGCCCGTTCCACCATCGAAGTCTCCGGCCTGCCGAAGGGCGCCAACTTCGAGGTCGACGCGGTGATGGTCATCGACTGACGCCCCCGTGGCACGCAAGGCGGCGGTCACTCCGGTCCTGTCACCGTCCGGCGAAGCATCCCTGGCGATGCTCGCCGGCGTGGGTCCGGCCGTGGCCGCCAAGCTGCAGGCGCGTGGCCTGGCCACCCTGCAGGATCTCTGGCTTCACCTGCCGCTGCGCTATGAGGACCGGACCCGGCTGACCCGCATCGAAGACCTGCGATCCGGCGTGCCGGCACAGGTGGAAGTGCGCGTCGTCGCGGTCGAGCGCGGCATGCGCTACCGGCCGATGCTGAAGGTGGCGGTCGAGGACGAGGGGCAGGGCACCCTGGTGCTGCGCTTCTTCCATTTCCGCCAGCAGCAGGTCGGCCAGTTCGCGGTCGGCAACCGCCTGCGCTGTTTCGGAACGCCCAAGCCGGGCCACCTTGGCCTGGAAATCGTTCATCCCAGCTACCAGGTGCTGGGGCGCAACGATGATCCTGAACTTGGCGACCGCCTCGATCCGGTGTATCCCACGGTGGAAGGTGTGGGCCCGATGACGATGCGCAGGCTGATCGGCCAGGCACTGGATCGCCTCCCCGAAGAAGCCGCGCTGGAACTGCTGCCCGTTGGCTGGCTCGATGGCCTCGGCCTGCCGTCGCTGCGCAGTGCGCTGCTGACGGTGCACCGGCCGCCACCGGATGCCGACCTGGCCGCGCTGGCCGCCGGCACCCATCCCGCGCAGCGCCGGCTGGCGATGGAAGAACTGCTGGCGCACCACCTCAGCCTGCGTCGCCAGCGCATCGCGCTGCAGGCGCATCATGCGCCGCCGCTGGCCGGCCCCGGTGCGCTGGCCGAGGCGCTGCTGAAGCAGCTGCCGTTCGCCCTCACCGGCGCGCAGGCGCGCGTATTCAAGCAGATCCGCGAAGACCTCGCGCGACCTCGTCCCATGCTGCGGCTGGTGCAGGGCGACGTGGGTTCCGGCAAGACAGTGGTGGCCGCGCTGGCCGCCATGCTGGCGGTAGAGCAGGGCAAGCAGGTCGCGCTGGCCGCGCCCACCGAACTGCTGGCCGAACAGCATCTCAACAACCTGCGCGGCTGGCTGGAACCGCTGGGCGTACGTATCGCCTGGCTGGCCGGCAAGGTCACCGGCAAGGCGCGCGCGAAGGTGATGGAACAGGTCGCCAATGGCGAAGCGCAGGTGGTGGTCGGTACCCACGCGCTGATGCAGGAGGCGGTGGTGTTCCAGGACCTCGCCCTGGCCATCGTCGACGAACAGCACCGCTTCGGCGTGCACCAGCGCCTGGCGCTGCGCGACAAGGGCGCCGGTGGCAACAGCGTGCCACACCAGCTGGTGATGACCGCCACGCCGATTCCGCGCACGCTGGCGATGTCCGAGTACGCGGACCTGGACGTATCGGCCATCGACGAACTGCCGCCGGGCCGTACGCCGGTGCAGACCGTGGCCCTGAACAACGACCGCCGGCCGGAGCTGATCGAACGTATCGCCCTGGCCTGCGCGGAAGGACGGCAGGTGTACTGGGTGTGCACGCTGATCGAGGAAAGCGAAGAGCTGGATGCCACGCCCGCACAGGCCACCTTCGAATCGCTGCAGGCGCTGCTGCCGGGCGTGCGCGTGGGGCTGGTGCACGGGCGGATGAAGGCCGCCGAGAAACAGGCGACCATGGTCGCGTTCAAGGCCGGTGACATCGACCTGCTGGTGGCGACCACGGTGATCGAAGTGGGTGTGGACGTGCCCAATGCCTCGCTGATGGTGATCGAGAACGCCGAGCGTCTGGGCCTGGCCCAGCTGCACCAGCTGCGCGGTCGCGTCGGCCGCGGTTCGGCGGTGTCGCGCTGCGTGCTGCTGTACCAGGCACCGCTTTCGCAGATGGCGCGCGAGCGTCTGCAGACCATGCGCGACACCAACGATGGCTTCGTCATCGCCGAGAAGGACTTGGAACTGCGCGGGCCGGGCGAACTGCTTGGCACGCGGCAGACAGGCCTGGCCGGCTTCCGCATCGCCGATCTGGCACGCGACGCCGGCCTGCTGCCCGGCGTGCATGACCTGGCCGAGCGCCTGCTGGCGCAGCAGCCCGCACTGGCCGACCGCGTGGTCAAGCGCTGGATCGGCGCGGCCGTACGCTACGCCTCGGCCTAAGCGACCTCTGTGCGCTGCGCGCGGGAGTCGAGCATGGCTCGACTCCACAGACAGCGCCTTCGATCATTTCCATGTTCATCCACGCATTGCGTGGATGTGTCGACCACGGTCGACACCTGGCAGAGCAGAACGCCGTTCCGACAGACCGCGGGAAACTGTCGAAGGCGGGGTGGGTCCGGTTGCGGGGGCGTGAGCGCCATGGATGGCGCGACCGAGCTTACATGGACGTACTTGCAGGGTCCCCCGCAACCGGGCCCACCCCGCCATCCCACAGAAAACCAGCTTTCGCCGTTGCTCTGGCGTTTGCCGTTGATTCGGCGGGTGCAGGGCACAGCCCTGCCAGAACCCCCATACTTGCAACGGTCATCATCCCGGTCCACACTTCGTTGCCGATCTGAAGACGGCAACGATGACCCACAAGATCCCCCTGTTGATCGACACCGATCCCGGTGTGGACGACGCCCTGGCCCTGCTGATGGCCTTTGCCGATGAACGGCATGACGTGGTCGCCCTGACCATCGCCGCCGGCAATGTCGGCCTGCAGTACACCGTCCGTAACGCCCTCAAGCTCTGCGACATCGTCGGCCGTCCCGACGTGCCGGTGTTTGCCGGCAGCCCCGATCCGCTGCTGCATCCCTCCGTCGATGCCGCGCATGTGCACGGCCGTGATGGCTACGGCGATGTCGATCTGCCACCGCCGGGCCGACAGGCCGAAGCCGAGCATGCCGCGCTGGCGATCCTGCGCCTGTCGCACAAGCATGCCGGCGAACTGATGCTGGTGATGCTCGGCCCGCTGACCAACCTGGCGCTGGCGCTGAAGCTGGACCCGACCCTGCCTCAGCGCATCAAGCGCATCGTGGTGATGGGCGGCGCGGTCACCTGCCACGGCAACATCACGCCGGCGGCGGAGTTCAACATCGCCTTCGATCCGGAAGCGGCGCACGTGGTGTTCACCGCATTCAAGCACCTGCTGGTGTCGGACTGGGAAGCCACCGTCGCCCACGGCCTGCCGCTGCAGCAGGCCGAGACGTGGCTGCAGGCCGATTCGGAGCGCGCCCGCTTCTATGAGCTGATCTCGCGCAAGACCCGTGGCCTGTCCGAAGACAGCAAGGGCGGACGCTGGTACACCGCCGATGCCTTGGCCATGGCCTGGGCGCTGAACCCGGAAGGGCAGCTGCGGGTGGAATCGCGGCCGCTGAACGTGGAACTGAACGGCACGTTCAGTCGCGGCGCGACCCTCGTCGACTGGAACCGCCAGACCGGCCAGCCGGACAACTGCGACCTGCTGATGGCCTACGATCAGGCCCGCTTCGAAAGCCTTGTGCGGCAGGCACTTGGCGCAGACTGAGCGCGGATCCACGCAACCGGTTGCCCCAAGGGGCGGCCGGTGCTTATAATGCCGCTCTTGACCACCAGCCCATTTACGGTGTGAGCCCATGAAGGCCGATATCCATCCGAACTACCGCGACGTCGTCTTCCATGACGTCACCTCCGATTTCAAGATCCTGACCCGCTCCACCATGGCGACGAAGGAAACCATCCAGTGGGAAGACGGCAACGAATACCCGCTGGTCAAGGTTGAAATTTCCTCGGCTTCGCATCCGTTCTACACGGGCAAGCACAAGGTCATCGACACCTCGGGCCGCATCGACAAGTTCCAGAAGCGCTACGCGCGCTGATCTGTCGATCCCGCTCCGAACCGACGGCCGCGCTCTGCGCGGCCGTTTGTTTTTCCCCGGCGCCTGCCCAACAGGCGTTTGGATGGACAGAACACTGCGTTCGCGTGACAACGCTTTTGCCGATCCGGGCCACTCGCTGGCCGGGTTCCGGCCGCCTGCCGTCTACGACTTCCGTCTAGCACCGGGCAAATGCTGCTGTGCGATAATGGCGTGATCCACGACACAGGTCGTGGACGTCATTCACGTGCCTGACCAATGCGCTTGGGCAGGCGCCTTCCCATGAAGGAGCGCACACAGTGTCCGATCTTGATCAGGTCACGCTCAACGCCGGCGACACGTCGGTCGTTCTGCCCGTCATCAAACCCACCCTTGGCAACGACTGCGTCGACATCGCGAAGCTGACCAAGGAAACGGGGTACTTCACCTACGATTCCGGCTTCACCGCGACGGCCAGCTGCAAGTCCGCCATCACCTACATCGACGGCGACAAGGGCGTGCTGCTGTACCGCGGCTACCCGATCGAACAGCTGTCGGAAAAGTCGAGCTACGTCGAAGTGGCCTACCTGCTGATCAACGGCGAGCGTCCGAGCGCCGAGCAGCTGAAGGCCTTCACCGATGAGCTGGCTGCCGAGGCCAACGTCCCCGATTCGATCAACACCCTGATCGGCAGCTTCGCCAAGGATGCCCATCCGATGGCCATCCTGGCTGCTGCGATCGCGCAGCTGTCGGCCGTCTACCACGACGCGCTGGACCTGTCCGACGCCGAGCAGCGCCGCCAGGCCGCCGTGCGCCTGATCGCCAAGGTGCCGACCCTCTCGGCGCTGATCTACCGTCACGGCAAGGGCCTGCCGGCCAACACGCCGGACACCTCGCTGGATTACGTCAGCCGCTTCCTGAAGCAGACCTTCGAGTCGGCCGACGGCCAGTACGAACTGAATCCGGACGTGGTCAAGGCGCTGGACCTGCTGTTCATCCTGCACGCCGACCACGAGCAGAACGCGTCCACCTCGACGGTGCGCCTGGTCGGCTCGACCGGTGCCAATCCGTATGCGTCGGTTGCCGCGGGCGTCACCGCGCTGTGGGGTCCGGCCCATGGCGGTGCCAACGAAGCCGTGCTGAAGATGCTGGAAGAAATCGGTTCGGCCGACAACGTGGAATCGGCCGTGCTCAAGGCCAAGGACAAGACCTCCGGCTTCCGCCTGATGGGCTTCGGCCACCGCGTCTACAAGAACTTCGATCCACGCGCCAAGGTCATCGGCGAGATGACCAGCAAGGTGCTCAAGCAGCTGGGCGTGCAGGACCCGCTGCTGGACGTGGCCGTGAAGCTGGAGCAGGCCGCGCTGCAGGACGACTACTTCGTCGCCCGCAAGCTGTACCCGAACGTCGATTTCTACAGCGGCATCATCTACAAGGCGCTGCAGATTCCGACCGAGATGTTCACCGTCATGTTCGCCCTGGGCCGTACCTCCGGCTGGGTGTCGCATTGGCTGGAACAGCAGGTCGATCCGGAAATGAAGATCGGCCGTCCGCGCCAGGTCTACACCGGCAGCGACGTGCGCGACTACCAGGGCTGATCGCCCCGCAACCGCAACGTGGAAGAACGCCCCCGCAAGGGGGCGTTTTTTTTTGCCCATGCCGTGGTCGTGCCCTGGTCGGAGCAATGCCGAAAGCGTCGCATTCTGCTGGTCACGGCACGCGCGATGCGTGTGTGATGTCGCAGAAGTACGCGTAATCGGCAATCAAGAAACGTTGCATGTACACCGCAGGAGCCGATCAATACCTTGACCGCGCTGCTGGCAGGGCAGGTCCGTGCCGGCAGTGCTTCCATCCAGGAGGCAACCCAATCCATCAGAGAGAGAAACCATGTCGCACATGTTCAAGAAGGCCGCCCTGGCCGTGGCGCTCGCCGGCGCTTCGCTGACCGCGCAGGCCGCCGTGGAAACCAACATCACCGTGTGGGCGAACGTCGATCCGACCCTGTCCCTGCTCAAGGCCGACGGCACCGCGCTGCCGGACGCGGTGCAGCTGGTCTACCGCGCCGGCGGTGCCGGCCTGTCGTCGTGGAGCGAAGATGTGCGCATCTTCACCAACGACACCGAGAAGGACGTCAGCGTGCGCCTGGCGGCCGACGCCGTGCTGCGTCCCGACCTCGCCGCACCGGGTGCCATCAACGTGCCGCTGACGGTCAGCCTCAACGGCCGCGCCCTGGAGACCACCCCGATCGACTTCGCTGCAGACGATCTGTTCGACAGCGCGATTCCGGGTGCGTCGATCGCCATGCCGCTGCGCGTGCAGCAGACCGTGTCCGGCGAGATCAACTTCGCGGGCCTGTACAGCGGCACCGTTGCGCTGGTCGTGTCGCAGAACACCGCCGCGCCGTAATCCCCACCGCGCCGGCCCGTGCGCGGGCCGGCCGGCCATCGGTTGTCTCCCCATGTTGATACCTGCACCTGCCCACAGCCGGCTGGCGGTCGCGCTCGCCCTGACGTTGGCCACTCCGACCCTGCCGGCTGTCCACGCACGGCCGGTACCGGCCGGTTTCGAAGACCTCGCCAGCGGCCAGACCGAGCGTGTCGAGGTACGCCTGTTCGGGCAGTCGGCCGGCCTGTGGTCCGCCTGGGTCACGCTGGATACGGTGCAGCTGGACCAGCCCGCGCAGGTACTGGAAGCCCTGGGTCTCAGCGCCGATGCGCGCGACGCGCTGCAGGCGGCACTGGCTGCACCGCTGCCGCGCAACAGTCATCTGGCCTGTCCCTACGGCCAACCGGATCCCGGCTGCGGCTGGATCGACAGTCCGGACGATCCCGCGCAGGTGCACGCCATCTTCGATGAAAGCGACGGCGTATTGATGTTGTTTCCGGCACGCCGGTGGCTGCCACAGCAGAGCGCGCAGCGCTCGCCGTTCCACCAGGTGTCCGAGCAGGCACAGAACGCGCTGCTGCAGCAGCAGACCGTGAATTTCAGCGGGGGCGATGGCTATCAGGCGTTGAGCGTGCAGGGCAGCACGGTGCTTGGCGTGCTGCGCGATGGCCATGTCGCCAGCAGCTGGAACTACAGCCGCCAGGCGCGGCAGGGTTATCGCGCGCATGACCGCTTCCAGATGGACGATCTCTACTATCGCCACGATCTTGCCCAGCGCCACTACGTGCAGCTGGGCCGCATGGACCGGCGCAATCTGTCCAGCCAGCAGGGCGGCACCTTCGGGTTCGGCATGCTGCCGCTGGATCGCTTCGAGGGGCTGCGCGTGGGTACCACGCAGGCCTACGTCGATACCGACGCGAACGTCACCTCCACCCCGTTGACCGTGCTGCTCGGCCGTGATGCACGCGTGGATGCCTTCGACGGTGATCGCCTGCTGCAGACCTTCTACCTGCAGGCCGGTGTCAACGATCTCGATACGCGCCGGTTTCCGCTCGGCAGCTACACCGTCACCCTGCGCATCTATGAGGATGGCCGCTTCGTGCGCAGCGAGGAGGCACCCTTCAGCCGGGGCGGCGACTGGTCCGAGCGCAGCCTGCAGTGGTTCGTGCAGGGCGGGCGGCGTCGTGCGCATGCGACACGTGCAAGTGACATCGGCGATGCGTCCGACACGGCGGTACAGGCGGGGTTGCGCATCCCCCTCGCGCGGAACTACGGCATGACAGCGGGGATCGCCCGCGTCGGCGATACCGGTTACGGCGAACTGCGCCTGGAGGGACGCCAGCAGTTCGGGCGGCATGACCTGCAGGCGATGGTCGGCGTGCTGAGCGGAGGCGACGGCAGCCACGGCCTGCAGCAGCAGCTGAGCTATCGCCACTACGCGTCCTGGAACGTCTATCGGCAACGCCTGCGCGGCGGTGCGTGCCAGAGCAGCACACCGGTGCAGCACGACCGCTTCGGTTGTGTCGATGCGCTCAGTGCCTCGGTATCGGCGCCCCTGTTCGGCGGCAGCCTGTACCTGGGATACACGCGCCGGCGCAGCTTCACCCCGGAGTGGAGCCTGCCCGGCGAAGACGACGATGCCTGGACGGGCCTGCCGCCGGGCCTGCTGCCGCCTCATGTGCCGGCGCTGCGTCCTGCGCAGACCTCGCGCAGCCTGCAGGCCAGTTACAGCCGTACCCGGCAGTGGCGTGGACTGAGCATCGGCAGCCGGCTGGGGGTGTGGCAGCAGGACACCGACACCGGCAGCGGGCGCGGGCCTGCCCGTGATCGCGGCCTCTACCTGAACATTGCAGTCTCGCGGCTGCAGCGGATCGACGACGGCAGCGTGCAGCAGCGCGTGGCGCTGGACATGCGCCAGCCTCAGCACAGCCGCCCGGATGCCCGCCTGGGCCTGTCGCATTCGCTGCGGCAGGAGCGCGACGGCGACGCGCGCGATCTGGGCGCCGAGCTGAGCGCGTACAACGACGACCGCTACAGCGCGCTGGCCAGCGCCCGTATCGACAACTGCTTCGGGCAGAGCGGTGCATCGGTGTCGTACTACCAGCACCACGGTGGGGGTGAACTGGCCTACAGCGGCAACCACACGTCGGGGCTGTCGCTGTCCGCACGCGGGCTGCACTGGGGCGGCGCCCATGGCGCCGATGCCGGGGTAGTGGTCAGCGTGGACGATGCGCGCGATCTGGAGCTGAGTGGCGCGGCTGCCGACATCCGCGCCGGCAGCAACCGGCGCCGCATCCTCGGCTTCGGCGAGCGCCGGCTGCTGCCGCTGGGCGGCTACCAGCGTCACCGCGTGGACGTGCAGGACGCCAGTGCGCACGACAGCGACGCCGCAGTGCGTGTCGCCCGCCTGGGCGCGGCGCAGCACGCCTTCCTGCTACCGGGAAAGGTGATCGCGCTGCCGGTCACGCTGGACGTGACCTACACCTTCATCGGCAACGCACGCGACATCGCCGGTACCCCGCTGGAAGGCGCCCGCATCCTCAATGCGCCGGTGCCCTCGCTGGGCCGCGACGGCGGCTTCATCGCCGAGTTCCCGCAGCGCGAGCCGGTGCTCTACCTGCTGCGTGCAGGCGACCTGCTGCAGTGCCCGCTCACCGTGCGTGAGCGCCGCAGCGTGGTGCTGCTGGTCGGCCAGGTGCAGTGCGAACCGCTGGCGCTGGAGCAGTTGCCGGCACCGATCCGCCACCAGGCGCGGGTACAGCGCCTGTTGAACGAACTGGCCCCGGTGGCGGGGCGCAACGAACGCAACGTGATGAGTGGAGGTGCGCGATGAGGACCGCATGGAGGCTGCTGCTGGCCGCGGCCTGCCTGCTTGGCAGTGCACAGGCGCTGGCACAGCGCCCACCGGCAACGACGCCGGCCACCGGCGTGATCACCACCGACATCGTCCGCACCTTCGACCGCTCCGCGCCCGAAGCGCTGGAGCTGTGGGCGCCCAGGACCGTGCTCGGGTATGGGGAGGTGGAGCTGGGGTACGGGAAGATCCATTTGACGTGTGATCGAGACGTTGGACAAGGAAGGTGTCCAATGCATGACACTCAGGAGGGGCCGCTCGCTAGCAAGGACTTCACTCTCAGCTTTCGAGAGCAAAGAAGTGGACAAAGAATTGACCTTCGGACTGTCGCCTGGTTGGAGCGTGTGGAGTGGGAACGAGATTGCAGTATCGATTATTGGGATCAAGCCAAATTTCCGCTTTGGACATCCGCCAGTAATGATTGCCAGGTTCCTCCTGGAGGCACAGCAGCAAGATTGGTAATAGAGGATCAGGACGTCGCAGATCTCGTCGCCGGCCGCTGGACTGCAGAACTCCGCCTCAACCTGCGCATCGATCCTGACGGCCCGATCATCGCCACCCATGTGTTCCGGTTCGATCTGACCATCACCGATCGCGACCGCACCATGATCTACCTGCCCGAGTTCGGCATGGCCGAGCCGCTGGTGGGCCTGCAGCTGGACTACCGGCCGATTCCCTCACCCGGCACGATCGGGGGCACCGCCGTGCTGGACATGTGCCTGTACGACGGCATGGGCTCGCAGAGCGAGTATCTGGCCATCACCGCGCGTGACATGGGCCCCGCCGCGCCCGGGCGTCCGCCATCGCAGTACTCGGTCTGGCACCGCGACGGTGGGCGCGAGGCGCAGGACCGCCTGGACTACCAGCTCACCCTGGACCACAGCGGCCAGAAGATCGCCCTGCACAACAACGAGGAAGTGCTGCTGCGCGGCATCGATACCGCCGAGCTGCGGCTGGTGATGCTGCCCGACATGAACCAGTGGGTGTACTGCGTGCCCACGCCGCTGACCCTGGAAACCCCCCGTGTGCCGGCGTCCGAGAAACGCGAGGGCTACTACGACGGCCGCCTCAAGCTCGAAATGCGCCTGCCGACCGACCGCCTCTGACCTTCCCCTGGAACCCGATCCCATGAGCAAGATTCCCCTGGCCGGCGCGCTGCTGCTGGCCCTTCTGCCAGCGGCACCGGTGCTGGCCAATCTCAACGTCCATCCGATGCGCGTGCATGCCGAAGCCGGCAAGACCACGACCGTGCGCGTGCATTCGCAATCACCGCAGCCGCAGTACGTGCAGGCCACGGTGAAACGCATCCTGCACCCGGCCAGTGACCACGAGGAAGAAGTCGATGAGGCCGTCGGCACCGCCGCCGTCATGGCGGTCACGCCAGGACGCTTCGGTCTGGCAGGGGGCGGCACGCGCCTGATACGGATCATTCCGCTGCAGCCGGTCGAGCAGGAAACCGCGTTCCGCGTCTACTTCGAAGGCGTACGCGGTCCCGATGACAGCACGCCGGAGGTACCGGTGCAGGGCGCCAGCGCCACCCTCGGCGTCAGCCTGGTCTGGGGCGTGCTGGTCAATGTGCTGCCCGCCGAGGGGCGCGTCGAGATGGCCCTGGACGGTGATCGCCTGTTGAACCGCGGCACGCTGCGGCTCGGCGTCAACCAGGTGCAGGACTGCGCCGCAGACGGCCGCTGCACCACGCACGAAATCAAACGCAGCCTTTACCCCGGCGCGGCGATGACGCTGCCGTTCGTGCCCCGCGCTGGCGGGCGCGTGGAGATCGACTACCGGCTCAGCCATGCCGGCTTCCGCGAGCACCGGCAGACGCTGCAGCCCTGACCGCCCATGACTGGCCTTTCGCCCCCAGGTTCCCATTTCCCAACCACCGAGACATCGATGAATCGCATCTACCGTTTGATCTGGAATACCCGACTGCGTTGCTGGGCGGTTGCCAGCGAGCACACCCGTTCGCGCGGCAAGCCGGCTTCGGCGGCACGCCCGCTTGCCGCCGCCCTGTGCGTGATGCTGGCCGCTCCCGCGTTCGCGACCGAGGTTGCATCGGATCCGTTGAGCGTGCCCGACGCCATTGCGGCGGAGGCTGACGCAGCACCGGCAGAGTGGGACGCGTTGATGAGCGCGTTCATCGGCTCGCCTGCCACGTCGCGCAGTGTCGGCACTACCAGCTACCAGAACGTGCTGATCGGTGGGGGTTCCACGGTCAACAGCACCAAGGGCGTGGCCATCGGCGTGGGTTCGGTCACGGCGTTCGACGGCATCGGTATCGGCAACAATGCCCAGGGACTTGCCGGTGGCGTGGCCATCGGCATCAATGCGGGCACGGGAAGCGGCGAAGGGGGCACTGCGATCGGCAAAAGCGCCACGGCGCTGGGAGTCGGGGCCGTCGCGATCGGCCTCAACAGCTACGTTGGCGCGTCCGGTAACAGTGCGGTCGCGGTCGGGCGCAATGCCCGGGCCGAGGGTAGCGATGCCACGGCGATGGGGCCGAGGGCACAGGCGTCGGGATCCAGATCGGTAGCGCTGGGCAACAATGCGCAGGCACAGGCGCAGGGATCCGTCGTCATCGGTGACGGCAGCAGACTTGCCAACGGCAACGCACACCACGCCATCGTGATCGGCAGCGGTGCGCGCTCCGGCGGCTACGATGCGGGCATCGCCATCGGCCAGAACGCCGTGACCGACGGCCACGGCAAGGCCGTGGCGCTGGGTGCCAACGCCAATGCCGGGCAGAGCAATGCAGTGGCCCTGGGCGCCGGCTCGGTCACCAGTGCCAGCAACCAGGTCTCGGTGGGCAATGACACCCTGAAGCGCCGCATCGTCAATGTGGCCGATGGCACCCTCAGCACCACCAGCAGCGAAGCAGTGACCGGCAAGCAGCTGCACGCCACCAACCAGAGCATCGCCAGCGCGACGGGCACGGCGAACGCGGCGAAGACGGCCGCAGACCAGGCTGCGACGAAAGCCGGGCAGGCCTTGGCCAGGCTGGATGGCAGCCGCATCGCGATTGGGACCGGTGCCACTGCAACGGGCACCAACAGCACCGCCATCGGCAATGCCGCCGATGCGTCCGGTGGCTACAGCAACGCCCTGGGTTTCCAGGCGTCCAGCGCCGGCAGCAACGCCGTGGCGATGGGCACCCTGGCATCTGCGGACGGCAGCAGTGCAGTGGCATTGGGTAACCGCGCGCGGACCGAGGGGGGCGACAACGGCGTGGCCATCGGCAATGCGGCATTGGCCTACAACAATGACGGTCTTGCACTGGGCAACAATGCCCGCAGCGGCGTCAATGCGGCCGGTGAGCGCGTTGCCGCGTCCAACGGCGGCGTGGCGCTCGGCACCGGCTCGCGCAGCGGCAATGGCGGCGTGGCATCGGGCCTGCGTGCCTCGGCCACCGGCGACCGTGCCGTGGCCATCGGCAACGACGCCAAGGCCGACGTGATCCATGCCACCGCACTGGGCTATCAGGCGGCGGCCACCGCCAACCAGGCCACGGCGCTGGGCCGCGGCAGTGTGGCAAGCGCCCGCTTCGCTACATCCGTCGGCAATCTGTCCGAAGCGACGGCCGAGAGCAGTGCCGCCCTTGGCGACCGCGCGCTGGCCAACCACACCGGTTCGGTGGCGCTGGGCAGTTCCTCCACCACCTCCGGCAGCAACCAGGTCTCAGTCGGTAATGCCACGCTCAAGCGCCGCATCGTCAATGTGGCCGATGGCACGCTGAGCACCAGCAGTGCCGAAGCCGTGACAGGCAAGCAGCTGCATGCCACCAACCAGAATGTTGCCAGCGCCGCCCAGGTGGCTGCTGCAGCCAAGCAGCAGGCCGATGCTCTGGCAACGCGGCTGACCTCCACGTCCATCAGTGTCGGCGAAGAAGCCAGCGCGGGCGGCCAGACCGCCATTGCACTGGGACGCAAGGCCAATGCACCTGCAGCCGGAGCCATTGTCATCGGCGACGGGGCCGGACTGTCCAACGCAAATGCGCAGCATGCCGTCGTGTTGGGTACCGGTGCGCGGTCCGGAGGCTATGCGGAAGGAGTCGCCATCGGGCACGGTGCGTACACCGGCGGGCGCGGCGGCTCCGTGGCGCTTGGGGCGCAGGCCGAAGCCAGCCATGCCGGCTCGGTGGCACTGGGGCAGCACTCGAAGTCCGGCAGCGACAATGAAATCTCCGTGGGTAATGACGATCTCAAGCGCCGTATCGTCAATGTGGCCGATGGCACGCTGAGCAGCACCAGCACTGAGGCGGTCACCGGCAAGCAGCTGCATGCCACCAACCAGAATGTCACCGCAGTCACCCAGGCAGCTACTGCGGCCCAGGCCGATGCCACACGCGCGCTGACGGCCCTGGCCAGCACCACCACCGCCGTCGGCCAAGGCGCGTCGGCCGGCAGCAATGCCGTGGCGGTGGGCCATTCGGCGAAAGCGGAGGGCTCCCACAGCAATGCCTTCGGTTACCAGGCCAGCGCGGGCGGCGCCAACGCGGTGAGCGCGGGCACCCTGGCGGGCGCCGCGGCTGACTCCTCGGTGGCGCTGGGCAATCGTGCCGCCGTGGATGCCACCTCCAGCGGCGCCATCGCACTGGGCACCAACGCCAAGGTCAATGCGCAGGCGGGCAACAGCGTCGCGCTGGGCGCGGGCTCGGTGGCGACCGGCGCCAACCAGGTCTCGGTGGGCAGTGCCACGGTGAAGCGGAACATCGTCAATGTGGCTGACGGAACGCTGAGCACCACCAGCGCCGAGGCGGTGACCGGCAGGCAGCTGCATGCCACCAACCAGAACCTCGCCACGGTGAATGCGCTGGCCAACACCGCGCACAGCATCGCCAACGATGCGCAGACCAAGGCCAACGCGCTGGGGGGCCTGCTCAGCCAGAGTGCCGGCAACAGCGACGTTCGCGTCGGTGCCAGCAATACCGGTGGCGCGGTGGACATGCGCAACCAGTCCAGCGCCAACCGTCGCGTCACCGGCGTGGCCGACGCGGCACTCAGCAGCACCAGTGCCGATGCGGTCAGTGGCCGGCAGCTGCATGCCACCAACCAGAACGTCACGCAGGTCACCGCCACCGCCGCCACGCTCAGTGGCCTGGTCGGCCAGGCGGCAGCCGGCGGCGATCTGCGGCTGGGCGCGCAGAACAGCGGCACCCTCCTCGACGTCCGCAACCAGGGCAATGCCAACCGTCGCATCAGTGGTGTTGCCGATGGTGTGCTGAGTGCAGCCAGTACCGACGCGGTGAGTGGTCGCCAGCTCAACACCACCAACCAGAACGTGACCACGGCCACCACCCTGGCCAATACGGCGCACACCGTGGCCAACGCCGCCCAGTCCACCGCCAACGATGCACAGGGCAAGGCCAACGTGCTCGGTGGCCTGCTCGGCCAGACCTCGTCCAGCGGCGACGTTCGCCTGGGTGCGGCCAACAGCGGCGGCGTGCTGGATCTGCGCAACCAGGGCTACCAGGCGCGTCGCGTGCACGGCGTTGCTGCCGGGCAGCTGTCGGCCACCAGCGACGATGCGGTCAGTGGCCGCCAGCTGTTCGACAGCAACGCGCAGATCGCCCGCAACCGTACGGACATCGACCGCCTGCGCGAGGACTTCGAGGGCTTCGATCCGGACCTGTTCGATGTGGTGCGTTTCGACGCAGGCGGCAATGTCGACCTCGAGGGGGGCCGCCTGCTCGCCGTGGGCGACGGACAACTCAGTGCCGACAGCCGCGAGGCGGTCAATGGCGCGCAGCTGTTCGCCACCAATACGAAGGTGACCGAGCAGGGCGCACAGATCGCTTCCGCGCGGGAAGACCTGGACGCGTTGCGCGTGGACTTCGACAACTACATGCCTGACCTGGGCAGCGTCGTGCAGTTCGGCGAGGATGGCACGGTGGACCTGAAGGATGCGCGTCTGGTCGCCCTGGCTGATGGCGAGATCGGTGCAGGCAGCCGCGAGGCGGTCACGGGCGGGCAGCTGTTCGTGACGAATGAGCGGGTGTCGGTGCTGGAGGAGGCGCAGAAGTATGTGGTTGTCGGATATGACGATCTGAGCATGCCGGCGCAAGCTGCGATTCTGGCGACGGCATTGGGCAGTGATACCAAGGCTATGGCCGAGGGTGCCACGGCGATCGGCAGTTTTGCTCACGCGCGAGGTAAGAATTCCGTCGCGTTGGGGCGTGCCGCGTATGTGCTTGACGGGGCTGAGGACGGATTCGCTTTGGGCGCTCGCTCCCAGGTGCAGAGCAATAACGGTATTGCGTTGGGTGGTGCAGCCAAGGTTCTGGCAGAGGCACGTAACAGCGTTGCTTTGGGCTACGGATCGATAGCTACAGAGGAAAATGAGGTTTCCTTGGGCGGAGCTGGTGCCCGACGAAAGGTCACCAATGCGATGAACGGTATCCACGCTTATGACCTCACCACCGTCGACCAGCTCTCCGGCGTCGTGTACGCACTCGGCGGCGGCGCGGGCTTTGCCGCAGATGGCAGCGTGATTGCTCCTTCCTACGGCGTGCAGGGCGCTGTACACGGCACGGTAGGCGATGCGCTGGCCGCGCTGGATGCAGGCGTGGACAGCAATCGTGGCGGACTGGATGCGATGGACGCGCGCCTCGATACGCTGGATCAGGCGCGGGCGATGGCGGATGCCAGTGCCGTGCGCTTCGGCGCCGACCGTTCCGCCGTCGATTTCGGTGGCGCGCGCCTCATCAACGTTGGCGAGGGTGATATCAGCCATGCGGGCAGCCGGGAGGTCGTCACGGGCGGGCAGCTTCATGCCAGCAACCAGCGGATCGCGGGCCTGGAGGAGAAGCACCTGTACGCCGTCGTGGGCTATGACGAGCTGAGCAAGCCAGCGGAAGCGGCGCTCCTGGGTACTGCAATGGGCAGCGATGCCAGAGCGCTTGCGGAAGGCGCAACGGCCATCGGGAGCTATGCGCTCGCCCGTGGCAAGAACTCCGTGTCGTTGGGCCGTGCCGCGTACGTGCATGAGGGTGCTGAGGATGGCTTCGCTTTGGGCGCGCGTTCCCAGGTACATGTTCAGAGTGGCGTTGCTTTGGGGGGGGCGACGCACGTATTTGAGGGCGCACGAAACAGCGTCGCGCTTGGATACGGTTCGATCGCTACGGTCGCCAATGAAGTTTCATTGGGTGGCGGAGGAATTCTGCGTAGAGTCACCAACGCGATGAAGGGCATCAACCCCAATGACCTCACCACCGTCTCCCAGCTCCGCAGCGCCTTTGCGGCCTTCGGCGGCGACATGCGCATGGATGCCGACGGCAACATCGTCGCGCCGGAGTTCCACGTGCAAGGCCAGCGGCAGGCCACGGTCGGTGATGCGCTGAAGTCGCTCGACGGCGCGGTGGTCGACACGCGCCGGGATCTGGCCAGCATCGATGCGCGCTTCGAACGCCTGTTCGACGATGGCGGCGTCCGCAATGACGGTACCGGCCAGCTGCGCCTGGCCGGGGAACACGGCAGGGTGCTGGGCAACGTGGCCAACGGCATGATCGCGCCGGGCAGCCGCGATGCGGTCAATGGCGGTCAGCTGCACGCCGTGCAGCAGCAGCTCAACGGCCGCATCGACGGACTGCAGTCGCAGATCGACGGGTCGGCGACGGCCAGCCGCCAGGCAGCGGTGGACGACGTCGCTGGCGAGTCGCCGGCGGACAGCCAGACCCCGGCCCCGCCGGTCAAGGACGCGCCGTCGGTGGCCTCCACCGACACGCCGAAGCCGAAGCCGGAAGCCGACGATCCATTGCCGCAGGTGGACTCGCGTGCCGTGGATCAGGCGGTGAACCAGGCGCAGGCCTATACCGACCAGGCAATGGCCAGCGTGGACCGCCGACTGGACCGGATGGACAAGCGCCTGAACCGCATGGCGGCAATGGGCAGTGCGCAGGCGGCGATGGCGATGAACACCGCCGGCCTGCAGACCTACAACCGCCTTGGCGCGGGTGTGGGCCATGCCGAAGGCGAGTCGGCGCTGGCGGTGGGTTACCAGCGCGTGCTCAACGAGCGCGGCTCGGCCACCTTCAGCCTCAATGGTGCCTTCACCAACAGCGGTGAGCGCACCGTGGGCGTGGGCTTCGGCGTGGGCTGGTAACCGACAGGGCGACGCGGTCCGGTCGCCCTGATGCATGACGACGCCCCACGCGGTCCGCCGCGTGGGGCGTCTGCGTTGTGGGGCTCAGATGCTGCCGAGATAGCTTTCGATCTGCTCCTGGCTGAGCAGTTCACGCAGCTGGGCCTGCGAGGCGCGCCGCATCGGCTTCTCGTCGACCGGTGACAGCGGTGCCTGGCGCAGGGCGTCATACGGCAGCACGGCCAGGTCGAACGTCAGTTCCTCCGCACTGAACACCCAGACCGGCACGTCCAGGCTGCGCTCGCGGTCCAGGCGCAGCCGGCGCACGCGCGACTCGGCCGGAATGCCCTGTTCGTCCAGGAAGCGATGCACGGCTTCGGGGTCGTCGCTGTGCAGATGCACCTGCACGGGGCTGTTGGCATCGGCGGTGCCGTCCAGCACCGGGCCGACCAGGCGCGGGGCGAAGGCATGCAGGAATTCCAGTGCGCGCAGCGCAGCTTCGCGACGTCGCTGCAGCTCGTTGCCGTGCTGGGGGCCAGCGAACAGACGCTGGTATTCGCGCAGCGCATCCTCGATCTCGACATTGCGGGGCAACGAGGCATCGTCATGGATGCCGAGCCGGCTGGCCGCCTTCAGTTTGGCCTGGTGGAAGTCGCGGATGCCGCCTTCGGCCATCAGGCGGGCGGCTTCGTGGGCGAGGCGGTGACGACGCTCACGGGTCTGGGTGGTGGCATGCTGGCGGGCGCGATGCATGCGGGAACTCCTGTTGCGACCTGGCTACAGACTAGCGCAACGGTGTGACATCTGCGTGGGCAATGGAGAAGGGATGCGGGGCCGGGCCCACGCTCGGCTGGGCGGGCCGTCGAGCCGGGCATGCGCCGGCTCGACGGTGACGCCCGCGGCGCGCGTCAGAAGATATCGAACGCAGCCGCGTCGGCCTGCGGGGTATTGAGGTTGAGGTCGTAGTCCGTCAGGCGATCCATGTCCTCCACCTTGACCCACTCGGTCGCGCCGTTGAGCGTGGTCTGCACCATGCCGCTGGGCGGGTCGTTCTGCGCGATCGGCGTGTCCTTCAGCGCGGTGCGCATGTACTCGATCCAGATCGGCAGCGCTGCCTTGCCACCGTATTCGCGGTAACCCAGCGAACGGAAGTCATCGCGGCCCACCCACACGGTGGTCACATACGGGCCGCCGAAGCCGGAGAACCAGGCATCGCGGTGGTCGTTGGTGGAGCCGGTCTTGCCGCCCACGTCCTCGCGGCCGAGCACCTTGGCCTGGGTACCGGTACCGCGCTGGACCACATCGCGCATCATCGACACCAGCTGGTAGGCGGTGCGTGCATCGATCGCGCGCGGCGCGGTGCGCGCATCCGGGTTGACCGGTGCGGCAGCGGTTTCGGTGGTGGCCTGCGCCTTGGCGGCGGCCGGGTCCGGCGTGGGGGCCGGGGCACCGAAGTTGAAGCCGTCCACGACCTGGCTGACCGGCTGGTCGCTGCTGCCGGCACAGTCGCGGCAGGCCAGTGCCGGGTTCTCCTTGAACACCAGGTTGCCGTCGCGGTCGTTCACCTGGTCGATCAGCCAGGTGTCCACGCGCGAGCCGCCGTTGGCGAACACGGCATAGCCACGGGCCACCGACAGCGGGGTCAGCGAGGCGGTGCCGAGCGACATCGACAGGTTCGGCGGCAGCTCCGATTCGGCGAAGCCGAACTCGCTGATGTACTTGCGGGCGTAGTCCACGCCCATGCCGTCGAGCAGGCGCACCGAGACCAGGTTGCGCGACTGCACCAGGGCTTCGCGCAGGCGCATCGGGCCGCGGAAGCCACCGCCATCGTTCTGCGGTGCCCAGGTCTTGCCGCGGCGGTCGCGGAACACGACCGGGGCATCAAGCACGATCGAAGCCGGGTTGTAACCCTTGTCGAACGCTGCGGCATAGACGAACGGCTTGAAGCTCGAACCGGGCTGGCGACGGGCCTGGGTGGCGCGGTTGAACTTGTTGCCGGAGAAGCTGAAACCGCCGACCAGCGCCTTCAGGGCACCGCTGTGGGCATCCAGCGAGACCAGCGCGGACTGACCGCGCGGGATCTGGTCCAGCAGCCACTCGCCCTCCTTGTCGCCGGCGCGCACACGCACGATGTCGCCGCGCTGCACCAGCTTGCCGGGGGTCTTGTTGGTCCACCGGGCGGCACCGGCCGGCAGCACGATCTCGCTGCGGTTGGCCAGCACCACCGTGGCGCTGCCATCGGCACTGGCGCTGGCAACGATCGCCGGCAGCAGGCCTGCCTGCGCCGGGATGCCGCGCAGATGTTCGGCCAGGGCCGCGGCATCGTCGCCGGCCCCCAGCTGCACCTGCTTCTCCACGCCGTGCCAGCCGTGGCGGTGGTCATACAGCAGCAGGCCGTCACGCACCGACAGGTTGGCCGCGG
Organism: Stenotrophomonas sp. STEN225; assembly: GCF_056756445.1. Taxonomy (NCBI): domain Bacteria; kingdom Pseudomonadati; phylum Pseudomonadota; class Gammaproteobacteria; order Lysobacterales; family Lysobacteraceae; genus Stenotrophomonas; species Stenotrophomonas sp. STEN225. Next base: position 171,065 of record NZ_JBRRBV010000008.1, read on the forward strand.
TCTGCAGGGTCGAATCGATGGTGGTGGTGACGTGGTATCCCTTGTTGACCACATCGCCGCCGAAGCGCGCGATCATCTCCTGGCGCACCAGTTCGGCCACGTAGGGCGCCTCGACCTGCACCGGCGGCTCATGCGCGGTGGCATGCATCGGCACGGCCTTGGCCGCATCGGCCTCGGCCTGGCTGACGAACTTCAGATCGGCCATGCGCTGCAGCACATAGTTGTCGCGGCGCTGGCGGGCGCGTTCCGGGTTGGAGATCGGGTTGCCGGAGGAGGGGAACTTCGGGATGCCGGCCAGCGAGGCCATCTCATCCAGGTCCAGCTCGGCCAGCTTCTTGCCGTAGTAGAACTCCGCTGCCGCGGCCACACCGTAGGCACGGTTGCCGAAGAAGCTCTTGTTCAGATACAGCTCGAAGATCTCGTCCTTGCTCAGCTCGGACTCGATCTTGCGGGCCAGCAGGATCTCGGCCAGCTTGCGGGTGTAGCTGTACTCGGAACTGAGGAAGAACTGGCGGGCCACCTGCTGGGTGATGGTGGACCCGCCGGGCACGCGCTTGTCGTTGGTGGTGGCCAGCAGCCACACCGCGCGGGCGATGCCCTTGTAGTCCACGCCGCCATGTTCATAGAAGCGGGCGTCCTCGGTGGCCAGGAAAGCCTGCTTGAGCTTCTCCGGCACGTCCTTCATGGTGACCGGGGTGCGCCGGGTCTCGCCGAACACCGCCATCAGCTTGCCGTCGGCGGCATAGACGTACATCGGCTCCTGCATCTCCACGTCGCGCAGGGTCTGCACGTCGGGGAGCTTGGAGGACACAGCGTAGTAGAGACCGCCCACAGCGGCCGCACCGATCAGCGCCAGGGCCAGGACAATCAGGAAGATCCAGCGCAGCCAGCGGCGGAGTCGAGTCATCGGGTTCAGATTCCGATTGCGAATTTCGTGGTCGCAGAGTATAGATTACGCAAGGTGGCGGCTGGGGTCGGCACCGGGGAGCGCAAGGGGAAACGCCAGGGGCTGCATCGTGAACCTGTGAGGGAATTCACAGCAGGGCGGTTGCCATTTGCTAAGAATACGTTATTAATGCGCGGTCGCAGTTCTTGCGTCCAAGTGCCCGTCGGCAGGGGAGAAACCGTGGGGCTCATCCCAAAAAGTCAGTCGCCGCTTATTGGCGTCGACATCAGTTCGACTGCGGTAAAGCTGTTGCAGCTTTCCCGCAGTGGCAATCGTTTCCGTGTGGAACATTACGCCGTGGAACCACTGCCGCCGAATGCGGTCGTGGAGAAGAACATCGTCGAGGTGGAGGCCGTGGGTGAGGCCATCCGCCGGGCGTTGAACCGTTCCGGCAGCAAGGCGAAGCAGGCCGCCGCCGCCGTGGCCGGCTCGGCCGTGATCACCAAGGTGATCCCGATGCCGGCCGAGCTCGACGAGAACGACATGGAAGCGCAGATCGAGCTGGAAGCGGTCAACTACATTCCCTATCCGATCGAGGAAGTGAACCTGGACTTCGAGGTGATCGGGGTGATCCCGAACAACCCGGAGATGGTCCAGGTGCTGCTGGCCGCGTCGCGGTCCGAGAATGTGGAACTGCGCCAGTCGGCGCTGGAACTCGGCGGCCTCCAGGCCAAGGTGATGGACGTGGAGGCCTTCGCGGTCGAGAACGCCTTCGCCCTGGTTGCCAGTGAGCTGCCGGTGTCCACCGACGGCGTGGTCGCGCTGGTCGACATCGGCGCCACGATGACCACCCTGAACGTCCTGCGCGGCGGGCGCAGCCTGTACAGCCGCGAACAGGTGTTCGGCGGCAAGCAGCTGACCGACGAGATCATGCGCCGCTACGGCCTGAGCTACGAGGAAGCCGGCCTGGCCAAGCGCCAGGGCGGGCTGCCGGAAAGCTACGAGATGGAAGTGCTGGAGCCGTTCAAGGAAGCCACGGTCCAGCAGATCAGCCGCCTGTTGCAGTTCTTCTACGCCGGCAGCGAATTCAATCGTGTCGATCATATCGTGCTGGCCGGAGGCTGCGCGGTTCTTGGGGGCCTGCCGGAAATGGTCGAGGAGCAGCTGGGTGTGCCGACCGTGGTCGCCAATCCGCTGGCGCAGATGACGCTGGGACCGAAGGTGAACGCGCATGCGCTGGCCCAGGATGCTCCCGCGCTGATGATCGCGACCGGTCTGGCGCTGAGGAGCTTCGACTGATGGCACGCATCAACCTGTTGCCCTGGCGCGCCGAACGGCGCAAGCAACGCCAGCGCGAGTTCTACGCAATGCTGGGCATGGCCGCCGTGGGTGGCCTGCTGCTGTCGCTGATGATCTGGTTCTACTACGACCGCCAGGTCAGCGGCCAGATGGACCGCAATGCCTACCTGCAGGCCGAGATCGACAAGGTCAAGGAGCAGAACAAGGAGATCGACCGCCTCGACGCGCAGAAGGAGCGGCTGCTGGCGCGCAAGAAGGTGATCGAGGAACTGCAGGCCAAGCGCTCGCAGATGGTCCACCTGTTCGACGCGCTGGTGCGCACCATTCCCGATGGCGTCGTGCTGACCGCCCTGAAGCAGGAAGGGGACACCCTTACCCTGGAAGGCCGCACCCAGTCCAACGCCCGCGTTTCGGCGTACATGCGCAACCTGGAGACGTCCGGCTGGATGGCCAGTCCGGAGCTGTCGATCATCGAGGCGCGTGAGCCGGACAAGGACAAGGACGGTCGCCCGGGCCCGGTATCGGACATCAAGGCGCTGCCGTATGTGTTCGTGGTCAAGGTGAAGCTGCCGGCGCAGAGCGAGGAGGCCACCGCGCCGCCGGGCCTGAATGCCGATGGCACCGTGGCACCGGCCGCAGCCGCCGAACCGGTCGCACCGCTGTCGGCCGCGCCCGAAGCCGCCGCGCCCGCCGCACCGGCCACCGCACCCGCACCCGCCACCACGCCGCCCCCGGCAACGGCCCCGCCGGCCGCTGCGCCGGCCAAGCCGGAGGGCAGCCGCCTGGCACAGCCGCCGCAGGCCTTCCACGCCCCGTTGCAGGGGGATCGCGCATGAGCCAGAAGATCGATCTCAAGAACCTGGATTTCAACGACATCGGCAACTGGCCGCAGAAGGCCAAGATCGTCTTCTGCGCGCTGCTGGCGCTGGTCATCATGTTCGTGGCGTGGATGCTGCTGATCAGTGGCAAGCGCGAGGAACTGGAGGGCCTGGAGCGGCAGGAGACCGAGCTGCGCACCGAGTTCACCAAGCAGCAGGAACGTGCGGTGAACCTGGCGCCGCTGAAGCAGCAGCTGGCACAGATGGAGCAGGTGCTGCAGCAGATGCTGCGGCAGCTGCCGAGCAAGACCGAAATGCCGGACCTGATCATCGACATCTCGCAGACCGCGTTGTCCAGCGGCCTGTCCAACGAGCTGTTCGAACCCGAGTCCGAGCAGATCAAGGAGTTCTACGCCGAGAAGCCGATCAAGCTGCGGATGGTGGGCAGCTACCACCAGTTCGGTGCGTTCGTCAGCGGCGTGGCTTCGTTGCCGCGGGTGGTCATCCTGACCATGCACGACATCAACCTCAAGCCCAAGGACAAGACCAGCGGCAACGTCCGCGCAGGTGCGCTGGAGCTGTCCGGCACGGTCAAGACCTACCGGTATCTGGACGAAGCCGAAGTGCAGGCGCAGCAGAGTGCTGACGCCGGCAAGGAGGGCGGGAAGTGATGCGCGCACAGATCGTACGCGGGTCGATGGTGCTGGCGGTCCTGCTGCTGGCCGGCTGTGGCCGCGGCGTGACCAGCACGCCGGGCGATGCGCCGAACCTGGAGAAGTGGGTGGAGGGCGAGCGTGCGCGACCGGCGCAGCCGCTGGAGCCGCTGCCGGTGATGCAGCAGTTCGAGACCTTCGAATACTCCGCGCAGGGCATGCGCGATCCGTTCACCGATGCCTGGACCAATCCGCAGCAGGGGAACGGCGGATTGCGACCGGACCCGAACCGGCGCAAGGAGCCCCTGGAGGGCTTCCCGCTGGACGCACTGGACATGGTCGGCACCATCGGCACCGGCGGCAGCACCGTCGCGCTGGTGATGGGGCCGGACAAGGTCACCTACCGGGTCCGCCCGGGCGGCTACCTGGGGCAGAGCGACGGGCGGGTCACCGCGGTCTTCGAGGACCGCGTTGAACTGATCGAACTGGTGCCGGATGGCGCGGGTGGTTGGCTGGAACGGCCAGCGACGCTCGCGCTGGAAGATCAATGATCGTTTACTGGGGATAGCACGATGACCTTTCACCAAGCCAAGGGGCTGCGTCCCATCCGGCGCTCTACCTTGAACCGTGTCAGCGCGCTGGGAGTCGCGCTGATGCTGGCCTGCGCTCCGGCGCTGGCCGCCGCACCGGCGGAGAAACCGGCCAGCACTGCGGTGGCCCCTTCGGCCCCGGCGACAACTGGCCTGTCGGTGTCCAAGATCGATTTCAAGCGCGGCGATGACGGCGTCGGCCGCCTGATCCTGCAGTTCGACGGCCAGGGCGCGATTCCCGACCTGCGCACGCAGGGCAGCAACGTCGTGGTCGACGTGGGCAACGCGCGCCTGCCGGCCAACCTGCAGAAGCCGATGAACGTGGTCGACTTTGCCACGCCCGTGCAGCGCATCGATGCCAAGCCATCGGGCGCCGGGACCCAGCTGGTGCTGAGCACGGCGGGTACGGTGGAGTCGCTGGCCTACCAGAGCGGCAACGAATACGTGGTCGAGATCAGTCCGCGACAGGCGCCCGCCGCCGTCGGTGCGGTCAACGCCGGTACGGTCACCCAGGCGGCGAAGGCCGTCGGCCAGCGTGGCTACTCGGGCAAGCCGGTCACCTTCAACTTCCAGGACGTGCCGGTGCGCACGGTGCTGCAGTTGATCGCCGAAGAATCCAACCTCAATGTTGTGGCGTCCGATTCGGTGCAGGGCAACGTGACCCTGCGCCTGGTCAACGTTCCGTGGGACCAGGCGCTGGACATCGTGCTGCGCGCGAAGGGCCTGGACAAGCGTCGCGATGGCAGCGTGATCTGGGTCGCGCCGCAGGCCGAGCTGGCCAAGTTCGAGCAGGAGAAGGAAGACGCCCGCATCGCCATCGAGAACCGCGAAGACCTGGTGACCGATTACGTGCAGATCAACTACCACAGCGCCACGCAGATCTTCAAAGCGCTGACCGAGGCCAAGGGCATCGGCGGCGGTGGCGGTGGTGGAAGTGGCGGTTCCTCGTCGCAGGAGGAAAGCGGGTTCCTGTCCACGCGCGGCCGCATCGTTGCCGACGAGCGCACCAACACGCTGATGATCAGCGACATCCCCAAGAAGATCGCACGCATGCGCGAACTGATCGGGGTGATCGATCGTCCGGTGGACCAGGTGCTGATCGAAAGCCGCATCGTGATCGCCACCGACACCTTTGCCCGCGAACTGGGTGCGAAGTTCGGCATCAGCGGCAGCCGCGACAATGTCTACTTCAGCGGCAGCCTCGACGCCAACGCCAAGACCCGCAAATCGCAGGTCGATACCGCGCTGGAAAATGCCAAGGCCGTGCGTGAGTGGCAGGCCGGTGGCAGTGTCGGTCCGGCACCGGTGCCGACCGGCTCGACCATCGAGCGTGGCCTGAACTGGAACCTGCCGGTGGCCCTGGCCAACAACCCGGGTTCGCTGGCGCTGTCGATCCTCAACGCGGGCTACCTGCTGGATGTCGAGTTGTCGGCCATGCAGGAGGAATCGCGTGGCGAAGTGATCTCCAATCCGCGCGTGGTCACCACCAACCAGCGCGAGGCGATGATCAAGCAGGGCAAGGAGATCGGCTACGTCACCATCAGCGGTACCGGTGCCGCCGGGGGCGCGGGTTCGACGCCGAACGTGCAGTTCAAGGAAGTCGTGCTGGAGCTGCGGGTGACCCCGACGATCACCAATGACAACCGCGTGTTCCTGAACATGCAGGTCAAGAAGGATGAAGTCGATCGCCTGATCGAACTGCAGGGCTACGGTACGGTGCCGTCGATCAACCGCCGCGAAGTCAATACCGCGGTGCTGGTCGAGGACGGCCAGACCGTGGTGATCGGCGGTGTGTACGAGTTCACCGATCGCAACAGCATCAGCAAGGTGCCGTTCCTGGGCGATGTGCCGTTCCTGGGCAATCTGTTCAAGAAGCGCGGTCGCAACAAGGACAAGGCCGAGCTGCTGGTGTTCGTGACGCCGAAGGTGCTGCGCGTGGCCAAGCAGAACTGATCCACCGCCTGCAGCAGGTGCGAAACGGGGCCGCCATGTGCGGCCCCGTCTGCGTTGCGGCCATGCAGCCACGCAGGGCGTGGACGCTGTTCAGCGTCTCTTGATGCCATCGCCGGGGCACCCTGCGATGATGTCGGGAACCCGTGCCGTCCTGTGCCGGTCAAAGGCCCTCATGAACCTGCCCCCGCCGATGCCCGAATCTGCAATGCCGGCTGCCACGCCGGCCACGTCCCACCTGCACGCGGCGTTCAACACGTTGCGCGAGGCGCTGTCGGCCGAGATCGTCGGCCAGGCCGCCCTGGTCGAGCGCCTGCTGATCGCGCTGCTGGCCGATGGCCATCTGCTCGTGGAGGGTGCGCCCGGGTTGGCCAAGACCACCGCCATCCGCGCCCTGGCAGCGCGCCTGGAGGCCGATTTCGCGCGCGTGCAGTTCACCCCGGACCTGTTGCCTGCCGATCTGACCGGTACCGAGATCTGGCGCCCGCAGGAAGGCCGTTTCGAATTCGTGCCGGGCCCGATCTTCCATCCGATCCTGCTGGCCGATGAAATCAATCGTGCACCGGCCAAGGTGCAGTCGGCGCTGCTGGAAGCGATGGGCGAGCGCCAGGTCACCGTGGGTCGCCACACCTATGCGTTGCCCTCGTTGTTCCTGGTGATGGCCACGCAGAACCCGATCGAGCAGGAGGGCACGTTCCCGTTGCCCGAAGCGCAGCTGGACCGCTTCCTGATGCATGTGCGCATCGGTTATCCGGACCAGACGGCCGAGGCGGAAATCCTGCGGCTGGCGCGCGAACGTGCGCGCGGCGCGCTGGGTGAAGCCCCGGCGGCCCCGGAGAAAATGCCGATGCAGGATGTCTTCCAGGCGCGTCGCCAGGTACTGGACCTGCACATGGCACCGGCCCTGGAACGCTACCTGGTGGAGCTGGTGCTGGCCTCCCGCGATCCGGCCCGCTACGACCCCGCGCTGGGCCGTCGCATCGCGTGGGGCGCCAGCCCGCGCGGTTCGATCGCGCTGGAGCGTTGCGCGCGTGCGCGCGCATGGTTGGCCGGCCGTGACTTCGTCACCCCTGATGACGTGCGTGCGGTGGCTGCGGACGTGCTGCGCCACCGCGTGCTGCCGAGCTACGAGGCGACCGCCGAAGGCTGGGATGGCGAACGGCTGGTGCAGGAACTGCTGGCCCGGGTGCCGGCACCCTGAGCCTGCGCATGACCGATACATCCCAGGAGCATGGAGTGTCCGCCAGCGAAGGCGATGGACTGCGCCCGCAGCTGGCCGAGCTGGTGGCGCTGCGCCGTCTGGCCCAGCGTCCGCCGCCGCCCCGTCGCGGCCGCGCCGGCAATGCGGGGCAGGCACCGTCGCCGCTGCGCGGGCGCGGCATGGAGTACGCCGAATCGCGCGAGTACGTCGCCGGTGACGATGCCCGTCATATCGACTGGCGCGTGACCGCGCGCACCGGTCGTGCCCATACCAAGCTGTTCCAGGCCGAACGCGAACGGGTCAGTCTGATCGTGGCCGATACCTCACCCGCGCTGTACTTCGGCACCCGCGTGCGCTTCAAGTCGGTGCAGGCTGCGCGTGCCGGTGCAGTCGCCGCCTGGTCGGCGCAGCGCCGCGGCGACCGCATCGGTGCGCTGCGCGGCAGTGACCGCGAAGCGCCGGTAGCGCCAGCCGGCGGACCACGTGGCGTGCTGCGCGTGCTCGACGCGCTGACGCGCTGGTATGCGCAACCTCCGGCCGATGATCTGGGTCTGGAGCGCGCGCTGGACCACGCGGCGCGCGTTCTGCGTCCGGGTGCACGGCTGCTGGTGCTGGCCGACCCGCAGCAGGCCATCCGCATTGCGCCGGCGCGATGGGGAGCGCTGGCCCAGCATCACGACCTCAGCCTGGTGCTGCTGGTCGATCCGCTGGAGCTGCAGCCGCCGTCGGCGCCCCTGCAGTTCCTTGCCGCCCAGCAGCGCATCGGACTGGACCTGCGCCGCGGCGACGTGCAGGCGCAGTGGCATGCGCATTTCGTTGAACCGCTGCAGGAACTGCAGCGCCAGCTGGGGGCACGCCGCATCGATGTGCAGGTACTGAGCAGTGACGCGGCCAGCGATGCCTGGCTGGCGCCGGCGCCTACCGAGGTACCCGCATGAGCGCAGCGCTGCCCCTGCGCGATGTGCAGCTGCCACCGGCACCGTCGTGGTGGCCACCGGCCCCCGGCTATCTGATGATCGGGGCGGTTCTGCTGCTGGCGCTGCTGATCCTCGCCCTGCTGTGGTGGCGTCGCCGTCGGCGTCAGCAGCGCTGGTTGCAGGCGTTTGATCGCGAGCTGGCGGGCGCGACGGATGCCGCCGCTGAGGTGGCGGCCATTGCGGGCCTGCTGCGCCGTGCCGCGCGTCAGGCACGGCCGGGCAGCGAAGCGTTGCATGACCACGCCTGGTGGCAGCGGGTGGATCCGCAGGCGACGTTGCCGGCGGCGCAGCGCGATCTGCTTGCCGAGGGCGCGTACCGGCCGCAGGTGGATGCGGCCGATGTCGCAGTGCTGCGCCGCTGGGCACGCGGACGTTACCTGGCGATGCTGCAGGAGCGGCGCCGATGAGTGCGCTGGCGAGTTACTGGCCCTGGCCGGACCTGCAGCTGGCCTGGCCATTGGCGCTGTTGGCGGTGCCGTTGCCGTTGCTGATGCTGGCCTGGAAGCGCCGTGCCGCCCCCGGCGCTGCGCTGCGCGTGCCCTATGCCGCGACCGAACTGGAGGCCCTGGCCGGAGCGGGTCGTATCGATGCGCGCAGGTGGCGTGCGCTGCTGCTGTGGCTGGGCTGGATCGCGCTGTGCGTGGCGCTGGCGCGGCCGCAGCAGTTGGGCGAGGCGATCACACCGCCGCAGCAGGGGCGCCAGATGATGCTGGCGATGGACGTGTCCGGCAGCATGGGCGAGGCCGACATGGTGCTCGGCGGTCAGGCCGTCGATCGGCTGACCGCCGCCAAGGCCGTGCTGGCCGACTTTCTTGACCGTCGTGCAGGCGATCGCATCGGCCTGCTGATCTTTGGTGATCGGGCCTATACGCTGACCCCGCTCACTGCCGACCTGGCCAGCGTCCGCGACCAACTGCGCGACAGCGTGGTCGGCCTGGCCGGGCGCGAGACCGCCATCGGCGATGCCATCGGCCTTGCAGTCAAGCGCCTGCGCAGCCAGCCCGAGGGCCAGCGTGTGCTGATCCTGCTCACCGATGGCGTCAGCAATGCAGGCGTGCTGGAACCGCTGCGTGCGGCGGAGGTAGCGCGTGCCGAGGGCGTGCGCATCCACACCGTCGCCTTTGGCGGCGATGGCAGCATGCGCTTTCTCGGCATTCCGATTTCCGCCGACCAGGACCCGGTGGACGAGGCGACGCTCAGGCAGATCGCCCGGATGACCGGCGGCCAGTTCTTCCGCGCCCGCGACACTGCCGAGCTTGCAGGCATCTATGCCGAGCTGGACCGGCTGGAGCCCATCGCGGAGAAGGGGCCGGCCCTGCGCCCGCGCGATGAGCGTTATCCGTGGCCGCTGGGCGTGGCGCTGCTGCTCGGTGCGCTTGCGTGGGCATGGCCGGAGCGTCGTCGATGATCGCCCTGGCATCCCATCTGCCGGACTGGAACGCGCTGCATTTCCTGCGGCCTGACTGGCTGTGGGCGTTGGCCGCGCTGCCGTTGATCGTGGCCGTAGCGGTGTATCGACAGCGCCGCAGCGATGCATGGCGGCAGGCGGTCGATGCCCATCTGCTGCCCCATCTGCTGGCGTCGGGGCCGCGCCGTCGCATGCGCCTGCCGTGGGCGCAGCTGCTGGGCTGGACGCTGGCGTGCCTGGCCCTGGCCGGGCCCAGCTGGCGACAGCAGGCGCAGCCGATGTTCCAGGCCAGCGCACCGTTGCTGGTGGTGCTGGACCTGTCCAGCCGGATCACCGCCACCGACCTGCCGCCGTCGCGCCTGCTGCAGGCGCGGGCCAAGATCGGCACGTTGCTGCGCGCCCGCGAGGGCGGCCAGGTTGGGCTGATCGTCTATGCGGACGATGCCTATACCGTCGCTCCGTTGACCGAGGATGCCAGCAATGTCGCGCTCTATCTGGACGCGCTGTCGCCGGATGTCATGCCGCGCGATGGCCAGCGTGCCGATCGTGGCATCGATTGGGCGACACGGCTGATGCGGCAGACCGGCGCGCCCCAGGGGCAGATCCTGGTGGTCACCGACCAGGCTGACGATGAGGCCGAACTCGCTGCTTCGCAGGCCCGCAGCCTGGGGCTGCAGGTGTCGGTGCTGGGTCTGGGAACTCCGGGCGGTGCCGCGTACCGCGACAGCAGCGGCCAGATCCGCCAGGCCGCGCTGGACGAAGGCCGCCTGCGCGCCGTGGCGACGGCCGGCGGCGGCCGCTATGTGCGGATCGCCGCCGATGATCGCGACCTGCGCGCGCTGGGTGTGCTCGATGCCCGTGAAGGCACAGCGCTGCAGCGGCCGGGTACCGGTCACCAATGGCGCGACGAAGGCTTCTGGTTGCTGCCGCCGTTGATGCTGCTTGCGCTGCTGGCGTTCCGACGGCGTGCGCTGCTGGCTGCCGTGCTGGCGGTCGGCCTGTTGCCGTGGACGGACGGCGCGCAGGCGCAGGCACAGACGCGGCCGGTGCAGGGCACGCTGTGGAAGCGGGCGGACCAGGTGCAGCATCAGCGTCTGGCCGAAGGCGTACAGGCCTACCGCCAGGGTGACTTCGCACGTGCCCGGCAGCAGTTCGAAGGGCTCGACACCGCGGCCGGCTGGTACAACCTCGGCAATGTGCTGGCCCGCCAGGGCCAGTACGACGATGCCATAGCCGCCTACGATCGCGCACTGGCCCTGCAGCCGGGGATGGCCGACGCGGTGGCCAACCGGGCTGTTGTGGATGCTGCACGCAAGCGCAAGCCGCCGGGTGGCCAGCGGCAGAACCCGGGACAGCAGAATCCGCCCCGGAAGCCGTCCTCGACGCCGCAGGATCAGCAGGGCCAGCCACAGCAGGGCCAGCCGTCGGGGCAGGGACAGCCGCAGGCGCCCTCGCAGCGCCCCCCGCCCTCAGACGCCGGCGCCCAGCCGCAACCGCGGCTCGGTGAGCGTGGTAATCAGGGGCCGCCGTCACCGCCCCAGGCCGAGGACGCCCATGCGCAGGCCGAGGCCGACGCGCAGCAGCGACAGCGCATGCAGCAGGCCATCGAACAGGGGCGCGAGGGCCGGGAGAAGAATGATCCGACCGTGGCGGGCGATGACGGCCGCACGCCGCGCCAGCGCGAGGAACAACAGGCGGTGGACGCCTGGATGCGGCGCGTGCCGGATGATCCGGGCGCGTTGCTGCGTGCCAAGTTCCAGCTGGAAAACGAACGCAGGAAGAGGGAAGGGCGATGAACATGCACGGCCTACGCCGGTGTGCGGCAATGCTGCTGCTGTGGCTGCCATTGATGGCCTGGGCAGAGCCGCGGGCATGGCTGGACCGCGATCGCATCGCGATGGGGGATACGGTCACCCTCAACGTGCAGAGTGATGCCGGTGCGCCGGACTTCACGCCGCTGCGCGGTGACTTCGATCTCAGTGGGCAGACCAGCAGCCGCCAGGTGGAGTGGAGCAACGGCAGCATGCAGCAACGCAGTCTGTATGGCGTGGCGCTGACACCGCGACGCAGTGGCGCGCTTACGATCCCGGCCCTGCAGGTGGGTGCTGCGCAGACCGCACCGCTGACGTTGCAGGTGGACGCCGCCGCCCCGGTCACCGCTGCCAACGGTGCGGCCATGGCGTTCATTCAGACCGATGTCGACGATGACACGCCCTACGTGCAGCAGAGCGTTGGCGTGGTCGTGCGCCTGTTCTTCGCCTCGCAGCTGGCCTCCGGCGAGCTCATCGTGGATACGCCCGCCGGTGCCTCGCTGCAGCGGGTGGGCGACGACCGCACCGACGTGAGGCAGGTCAATGGACGCCGCTACAACGTGGTCGAGCGCCGCTTCCTGCTGATTCCCGAGCGCAGCGGGACACTGCGCCTGGCCGGCGCGCGCTTCAACGGCCGCAGCGCAGGCGGCTTCTTCGATGACTTTTTCGGAGGGGGCGATGGCCGCATGAACGCCACCGGCGCCGACCGCACGCTGCAGGTGCAGGCACAGCCGGTGCAGGCGCCGCAGCCGTGGCTGCCGTTGCAGGGCCTGCAGTTGCGCTATACCAGCGCGCCGAGTACTGCGCGTACCGGCGAGGCCGCCACCATCGTGGTCGAAGCGATCGCCGAAGGTGCCACCCGTGCCCAGTTCACCGACCTTCCGGTTCCGGACCTCGGCACGGCGGCGCAGGTGTTCGCCGAACCGGCGCAGTACGAAGAGACCTTCAATGGCAGCACCCCGCGGTTGAAGATCACCCGTCGTTACTCCGTCGTGCCCCGCCAGCCGGGTCCGCTGCAGGTGCCGGGGCCGAGGGTGTCATGGTGGAACGTGCGCGACGGCAGCGCGCAGCAGGCACGACTGCCGGACCTGGCACTGACGGTCAGCGCCGGTACGGGCACTGCCGCGCCCGCCCCGCCGCCGCCGATCGACACCGATGCAGCGCTGCCCGACGACGACACGCGCATTGCGGCCACCGATCCGATCGCCTCGGGGACGCCGAGCCAGCCCTGGCCCTGGATTGCCGCGGTGATCGGCCTGGCGCTGCTGTGGCTGCTGACCCTGCTGTGGGGCTGGCAGCGCGGACGCGGCGGGCCGTCCATGCGCGGTGCCACTCGCCCGCCGGGGCCGCCGTCCGGGCCGGAAGCCAGCGAAGGACGCGGCAGCGTCGCCGAACTGCGCCGGGTGCTGGACGGCGAGGGCTTCGACCAGGTCGAAGCGCAGCTGTGCGCGATGGCAGGTGTACCGCGGCTGGAGCAGGTCATCGCCAGGCTGGGTGATCCGATCCAGCGCCGAGTGCTGCAGGACCTCCAGCAGGTGCGATGGGGCGGGCAGGGAGAGCCGGCACCGCTGCGTGTGCGGTTGCGCGAGGCCTTCCGTGACGGACCACACTGGTCGGGGACCGCCCGCGGCACCGACACTGGGCTGGCGCCGCTGTATCCGCAGCGCCGAACCTGAACCGGCGCCGCTTGCGCGCTTTGTTAGAGTGCATTCATTTTTCGAGGAAACCTGCGTATGACAGCAGCTGCCGCCGGCAAGAAGACGTTGCCCCTGCACTGGAAGATGGGCATCGGCTTCGCGATCGGCCTGATCCTGGGACTGACCGTGCACGCCCTGGGTGGCAGCGTCGATGGTCTGCAGACCGGTGCCAAGTGGGTCATGGACTACATCACCACGCCTGCATCGGGGCTGTTCCTCAACCTGATCTTCATGCTGATCGTGCCGTTGATCTTCTCGGCGCTGATCATGGGCGTGTCGGAGATGGGCGACATCCGCGCCCTCGGCCGCATCGGCTGGAAGACGCTGGCCTATACCGTGCTGCTGTCCGGCATCGCCGTGGCCATCGGCCTGGTGCTGGTCAACCTGCTCAAGCCCGGCGTCGGCGTCGATCCGCAGACCGCCGCGCTGATGCTCTCGGAGAACGCCGAACGCAGCAAGGAGATCGTCGCCGGCATCCATGGCACGCCGAAGGGCATGGACATGCTGCTGTCGATCGTGCCGAGCAACGTGCTGCAGGCGGCCTCCGACAACGGCGCGATCCTCTCGCTGATGTTCTTCGCGCTGATGTTCGGCATCGGCATGGTGCTGACCGATGACGAGAAGGTCGCCCCGCTGCGCCGCGCCATCGAAGGCGTGTTCGAAATCTCGATGACCCTGATCAACCTGGTCATCCGCCTGGCACCGTATGCGGTGGCCTGCTTCATGTTCAACCTGGCCGCGCTGTTCGGTTTCGAGCTGATCATCCGCCTGGGCGCCTACGTGGGCGTGGTGGTGCTGGCACTGGGCCTGCACATGGTGGTGACCTACGGCGCCGCCGTGTGGCTGTCGGGCCGTTCGCCGCTGTCGTTCTTCCGCGATACCCAGGAAGCGACGGTGATGGCCTTCTCCACCGCCTCTAGCAACGCCACCCTGCCGACCGCGCTGCGCGTGGCCGACCAGATGGGCCTGCCGCAGCGCGTGTCCCGCTTCGTGCTGACCGTGGGCGCCACCGCCAACCAGAACGGCACGGCGCTGTTCGAGGGCGTGACGGTGATCTTCCTGGCCCAGTTCTTCGGCGTGGACCTGAGCATCGGCCAGCAGATCATGGTGATGGCGGTGTGCATCCTGGGGGGCATCGGTACCGCGGGCGTGCCGTCGGGTTCGCTGCCGGTGGTGGCGATGATCTGCGCCATGGTGGGGGTCAACCCGCTGGGGATCGGCCTGATCCTGGGCGTGAACCATTTCCTGGACATGTGCCGCACGGCGCTGAACGTGACCGGCGATCTGGCGCTGACCACCCTGGTGGCCAAGGGCGAGGGCCACGACGGCCCGGCGCTGGTTCCCGACCGCGACTGAGTCCTGGCGACCTGATCGGGGTCGGATTCCTTTCCGCACGGAAAGGGCTCCGACCCCTTTTCACATGCGGAATCCGGCGGAGATCACGACGTTGCCGGCCAGCGCCCGCACGACCGGGCAAGTGGAACTGACCCCCACCCGGTGACTATGGGACAATAGGCCGCCCGCACGTCCGCGGCCGCCTCCCGATTCCGACAGAACCATGACGCAGCCTACCCGTCGCCAGTTGGCCAACGCCATCCGCTTCCTTGCCGCCGATGCGGTTGAAACCGCAAAGTCCGGCCACCCCGGCATGCCCATGGGCATGGCCGACATCGCCGAAGTGCTCTGGAACGACTACCTTCGCCACAACCCGAGCAATCCGCACTGGTTCAACCGCGACCGTTTCGTGCTGTCCAACGGCCACGGCTCGATGCTGCAGTACGCGCTGCTGCACCTGAGCGGTTACGACCTGCCGATCGAGCAGCTCAAGCTGTTCCGCCAGCTTGGCAGCCACACCGCCGGTCACCCGGAGCGCCATGAAACCCCCGGCGTGGAAACCACCACCGGCCCGCTGGGCCAGGGTTTCGCCAATGCCGTGGGCTTCGCCCTGGCCGAGAAGCTGCTGGCGCAGCGCTTCAACCGTCCGGAACTGGAAGTCGTCGACCATCGCACCTGGGTGTTCATGGGCGATGGCTGCCTGATGGAAGGCGTCTCGCATGAAGCCGCTTCGCTGGCCGGCACCTGGGGCCTGCACAAGCTGGTCTGCTTCTGGGACAACAACCACATCTCCATCGATGGCAACGTCGAAGGCTGGTTCACCGACAACACGCCGGAGCGTTTCGAGGCCTATGGCTGGAACGTGGTCCGCGATGTCGATGGTCACGACCCGGAGAGCATCAAGGCCGGCATCGAGGCCGCGCTGTCGCAGAGCGACAAGCCGACCCTGATCTGCTGCCGCACCACGATCGGCTTTGGTTCGCCGAACAAGGCCGGCAAGGAATCCAGCCACGGTGCCCCGCTGGGCAAGGACGAGCTGGAAGCCACCCGCAAGCAGCTGGGCTGGGAGTACGGCCCGTTTGAAATCCCGCAGGCCATCTACGATGGCTGGCGCGCCAACGGTGCCGGCACCCTGCGCCAGGCCGAATGGGAACAGCTGTTCGACAAGTATGCGGCCCAGTATCCGGCCGAAGCCGCTGAACTGACCCGTCGTTCGCACGGCGAACTGCCGGCCGACTTCGTTGCCCAGGCCGACGCGTACATCGCCAAGGTCGCGGCTGAAGGCCCGACGATCGCCTCGCGCAAGGCCTCGCATCTGGCCATCGAGGCCTTCGCGCCGCTGCTGCCGGAAATCGTCGGCGGCTCGGCCGACCTGGCGCATTCCAACCTGACCCTGTGGAAGGGCAGCACCTCGGTCGCCAGCGACGACGCCAACGCCAACTACGTGTACTACGGCGTGCGCGAGTTCGGCATGACCGCGATCGCCAACGGCCTGGCGCTGCATGGCGGCTTCATTCCGTTCGATGCCACCTTCCTGGTGTTCAGCGATTACGCCCGCAACGGCGTTCGCATGAGCGCGCTGATCCCGGCCCATGCCATCCACGTCTACACCCACGATTCGATCGGCCTGGGCGAAGACGGTCCGACCCACCAGCCGGTGGAGCATCTGGCCTCGCTGCGCTACATCCCGAACAACGACGTGTGGCGCCCGTGCGATGCCGTCGAGTCGGCGGTGAGCTGGAAGGCGGCGATCACCCGCCAGGACGGCCCGAGCTGCCTGGTGTTCAGCCGTCAGAACCTGCCGCACCAGCCACGGAGCGCTGAGCAGATCGCGCAGATCGAGCGTGGCGGCTACGTGCTGGCCGACGCCGCCGGTACCCCGGACGTGATCCTGATCGCCACCGGTTCGGAAGTCTCGCTGGCCACGGAAGCGAAAGCCCAGCTGGACGCGGCCGGCCTCAAGACCCGCGTGGTCTCGATGCCGTCCACCGATGTGTTCCTGCGCCAGGATGCGGCATATCGTGAATCGGTGCTGCCGAACGCCGTGCGCAAGCGCGTGGCGGTGGAAGCCGGCGTCACTGGTTTCTGGCGCCAGTTCGTCGGCCTGGACGGTGCGGTGATCGGTATCGACACCTTCGGTGCCTCGGCCCCGGCCGATCAGCTGTACAAGCACTTCGGCATCACCGCCGCGCACGTGGTGGACGCCGCCAAGGCGCTGTAAGCAGCATCGCGATGTGATGCAGGAAAGGCCGGCGCAAGCCGGCCTTTCCTTTTGGGCTGGCGCCGGGGGCAGACCGGGCGGGTGGGAGCAAGCACGGGCGAGCC